>JBKBWH010000274.1:0-2307 GCA_046289115.1 Candidatus Kryptonium sp. | reverse complement strand
ATATCAGTCGCCAGGACGGTGGGTGCCTCGGGAAAGAGCCGTCCATTCACATATACCTTGCCCGCCCGCAACTCGACCTTATCCCCGGCCACCGCCACCACCCGCTTGATGAAGTTGCGGTCAGGCTGGCGCGGGTACCGGAAGACAATGATCTCCCCCGGCATGGGGGCCCGGATGATGTTGAAGAGGAACTTGTTGACCAGCACCCGCTCACCGTTGTGCAGGGTCGCCTCCATGGAGTTGCCCTCCACCTTGTAAACCTCTACCACAAAGGTGCGGACGGCAAGCGCGATCAGGAGTGCGAGAAGGAGTGTCTCCACAAGTTCCCGCACCGGACCCTTCCGCCGTTTGGCGGGCGGGGGCGCACAATTTATTTTACAGTGCAAATTTAAATTCGATCTTCACCCCAAACCCAAACCTTATTTTATCTTCGGGGGTTGAAACATCATTTGGAACAGCTGAAGGAAATTCATTTGGGAAAGCGAAAAGATTTAACATCGCCTTCTTTTTAAGTGGAGAGAAAAAAATTAATCCAAGGTTTCTTCCAGAGATAAAAATTTACCCAACGTTAAGACACGATTATTTTTCTGACTTCGGGAATAATTTTGTTTACAAACTTGGGATAAACTCACAAATTTTAAAGGAACCATCTCTAAATCTAAAATTTAGCTATGGCACTGGCTTCAGAGCCCCAACCTTCAATGACCTCTATTGGCCCGGAAGCGGAAATAAAAACCTTAAACCAGAGAAATCAAAAGGGTATGATGCTGGACTTATAATGATCGCTGAATCAGAGGGGAAAAGTTCATCGGGGTTAAAAATTGAAATTTCATTTTTTAATATCGACATCAAAGACAGGATAGTTTGGCTACCGTCTCAGGAAAATCCAAACATTTGGAAACCAATAAACATAGATCAAGTTAATTCAAGTGGTGTTGAAGTTTCTGCGGACCTGAATTTGTTTAATAAGTTGACTATTTCGGGAAATTTCTCAATTGCTAAAAGCATTCGAAAAAATAAAAGAACCCAAGATGACGCAACTCAAAATAAATATCTAATTTACATACCAAAATCAACGGGCAATATCAAAGCCGAACTGTTGCTTGGGAAATTATTCTTCCTCGTTCAAGCAAATTATGTCGGATTAAGATACACAACAGAGACAAACGACAGGTGGCTTCAACCTTATTTAGTCATTGATCTAACCTGTGGAATAGCTTATAGGAATCAATCTTTTGATGGGAGGGTAAAGTTCAGTGTTAAAAATCTTTTTAACGAAAACTATGAAACGATGGTTGGATATCCGATGCCTTTGAGAAGTTTTCTAATTGAATTTTGCTTCAGCATAAAAAGTCAACAAAAACAAAAAGGAGAGACAAAATGAGAAAAATTAAATTTATCTCTACTCTATTTTTTACAATTTCTTTGCTTCTCATCGGTTGCAAGAAAAGTGAAACCATCACAAGTGAGATCCCGACTTTAAAAGGTGTATATGTTCTAAATGAGGGAAATTTCGGGAGAAACAACTCAACTTTAAGTTATTATATCCCTGATTCAAATCGTGTTTATGATGATGTGTTTTCACGAGTCAACGGGAGAGAGCTTGGCGACACAGGAAATGATATAATGATAAGCACCGATGGAAGCAAAGTTTATATAGTTGTCAATAACTCTGACAAAATAGAGGTGATAGAGTCAAAAACTCATAGATCACTTGCAACTGTTCTTCTTCCACAAGCAAGTCCATACAAAATTGCATTGCTTGGGAATAAAGGTTATGTGACTAATTTGTATAGAAATGCGGTAACGGTAATTGATTTAACGACATACTCTATTCTTGTTGACACGATAAGGGTTGGAGATAACCCAACTGGCATTTATTCCATCAACGGCAAAATTTATGTCGCAAATTCTGGATTTGGCTATGGCAAAACTGTTTCTATAATTGATCCGACCACGAATAAGGTTAAGAAGACAATAAATGTTGGTGATGGTCCGGACGCTTTTGCCGCTGACCAACTCGGAAGATTGTGGGTTTTATGCTACGGTTCCTACGGTAATTGGCAAGATCCAAACGATGATACAGATGGAAAGCTATTTGCGATAGATGTTAATTCTGATTCTGTCGTTGATTCAATTTTAATAGGTGGGCATCCATCACGTCTCTTAATTGTCGATGACTTTGCTTATACGATCAAAGATGGGAACATTGTAAGAATAAACTTGAAAACGAAAGATAAAAATGAAAATTTCATTCAGGGAAATTTTTACTCGCTTGGATTTGATCCCTTGAATAAATTATTGTAT
>JBKBWH010000273.1:0-2319 GCA_046289115.1 Candidatus Kryptonium sp. | reverse complement strand
TGTTGTCGTTTTCCTTGGGAGAGGATTTAAAATTGTTAAGCTTAAAAAATTTATCCTCCCGTTTCAAATTTTGTCCGTTTTCGCAATATTTTTCGCATATCAAATAATAAATAGATACTTTGCAACGGGAGAGGGAGGAAACGCATTTGCATTTGCTGATAAGGTCCCTTATTTTATATCTTTCCTTCCACAGTATATATTTTCGAAGGTTTTCGTTTTTACCTCCGGCGTAGGGGAAAATATTTTTGGGCTTACAGAAGGCATATTGATTGCGCTTATACTTTTAATTCTTCTGATCAGCCCGATATTTGTGTTAAGAATTGAAAATGTCCAGAATATACTCCTTGATCTACAGCCTGAGAAAAACAGGTCTCAAAAATACCTTGTCCTTGCAGTTTTGGAAAGGTTTAAGAATATCTTTTTTAAAAGCGAATCAGCGTTTGCCGTTTATGATCTCGTTTATGTTCATTTTAGAAGGGATAAATCGATCAAGGTGAAAATTTTATCTGCGTTTGTAATTTCAATTGCCATAGCTGTTTACTTCCTGTTTTTCGAGGGTGTTAAAAATCCAATCATTGAACCAATTTCAAGGGCGAATGCCATGATGTTAATTTCGCTTTTCTTCAATGTCACAGCTGGGCTTATGGCGATTCAAAACCACCGTGATCACGAAGCCAATTGGGTTTTCAATTATATCAACACGAACGAAATTTACATCTCAGCTCGTTCGGGGTTAATGGTTCTGTGGCATCATATTCTATTCCCAGTCATCATAATTTTTTTCTTCGTATATTTAATTCAATTGGGCGAGTTGAAGCCGATTCTATTTCACTTTCTGATGACGCTGATTTTATTGAAAATATTTTCAAATTTTGTCTTTCTTATTTTTGTTGGCTTGCCGTTAAGTCAACCGATTGAAAAGTTAAGTTCATCTGATAAAATTTTGGCTCAGATTTTTACAATTATCGCCGTTATGATAGCCCTTAGCCTTGAAAAGATGATTTATGGGCTTGTTTTAAAATTTGATAATTATATTTTATTCTTCCTTGCTTTAACTTTTCTTTTAGTTGCTGAAAGATACAGCGCTAAGTTGCCGAGACAAAAAATGGAGAAAATTTTAAATGCCCCATAGCAGAAGGATAATAATAGGCGTTACAGGCGCAAGTGGTGGAATTTACGCTGTAAGAACTATAAGGGCATTTTTGATTCACGGCTTTGAAATTCATCTTATCGTTTCTGACTATGGAAATTTCGTTTTGAAGGATGAATGTGGGATCGATTTAAAAAATAGCAAGCCAATGGAGGTTTTCAGGGCGATGTTCGGTTCCGAGGTTGAGAATGGAACCATTATAAAGTATAACTTCAGGGATTTGACGGCAAGGATATCAAGTGGATCATTTGAGACTGAGGGAATGGTTGTAGTTCCATGTTCAGTTAAAACGCTTTCGGGGATTGCTAATGGTATTTCTTCTAATTTGGTAGAGCGTTCAGCAGATGTTTGTTTGAAGGAAAATCGATCTCTCGTTCTTGTCTTCAGGGAGACGCCGTTGAACTTAATTCACATCCAGAATATGCTCACGCTTGCTCAAGCTGGCGCAAAAATCTTGCCCGCATCCCCAGCATTTTATCAAAAGCCCAAAACATTTGAAGATCTTGCTGATTTCATCGCTGGAAAAATTTTATCTCTATTCAAAGTTGAACATAACCTTTATAAAAAATGGGGTGAGGAGGAATGAAAGTTTTACTTTTGTTAATTCTTTTTCAACAAATTTTCGTAGCAGGTATGATTTCACAAGAAAGTGAAAAAAGATTCAGAGCAAGGGAACTTGGGATTGTAGTTGGAGTTTTACCAACCGGGAGATACAACGCCATCACTGATGTAAAGGGGGTTAAAGTTGGGCACAAGACGATAATAATGGGTGACAGCGTAAGAACTGGGGTCACGGTTATAATTCCACACGATGGTGACATCTTCAGAGATAAAGTTCCGTGTGCCTTTTATGCTGGAAATGCTTTTGGGAAATTTGCGGGTTCAACGCAAATTGAAGAACTTGGGGAGCTTGAGACACCAATTGCGCTGACAAATACGCTTGCAGTTCCAAAGGTTGCAGATGCCCTGATTCAATACACGCTTGAAAAATCAGGAAGTGAAATTCGCTCAATTAATCCTGTCGTCGGCGAGACAAACGATGGATATCTGAACAAGATTCAAGACAGAGTCATAACATATCAAGATGTTCTTGATGCGATTAATTCAGCAAGTTCAGGCGAAGTTGAAGAGGGATCGGTGGGAGCTGGAACTGGGACAATTGCATTTGG
>JBKBWH010000272.1:0-2328 GCA_046289115.1 Candidatus Kryptonium sp. | reverse complement strand
GGCTTCTATTTGAGCAGGTAAAAATTTTGAAGCCGAAGGGAGTTGTGGTTTTTGACAAAGAGAAAGCTAAAGAGTTTTCAAATTTTGTTAATGGTGAGGTGGAAGTTCTTTCAGGTGAGGAAGGATTGCTTGAGGTTGTAAGCAGGGATGATGTTGATATTGTTTTAAATTCTCTGGTTGGATTTTCGGGTTTAAAGCCAACTATAAAAGCAATTGAGAGCAGAAAAAGGATCGCACTTGCAAACAAGGAAACACTTGTCGTCGCAGGTGAGATTATCACCAAGCTTTTGAGGAAGAACAGTGTTGAACTTATTCCGGTTGACAGTGAGCATAATGCAATTTTTCAATGCCTCGTTGGAGAAAGCATTTCAGATATTAATAGAATAATTTTGACCGCATCTGGAGGTCCATTTCTTTACAAAGATAAAATCGAACTTAAGGATGTAACCGTTGAGGAAGCTTTAAGGCATCCTAATTGGAGGATGGGAAATAAGATAACGATTGACTCTGCAACTTTGATGAATAAGGGTCTTGAGGTGATTGAGGCACACTGGATTTTTGGTTTGCCTGTTGATAAAATAAAGGTTGTAATTCATCCACAGTCGGTGATTCATTCAATGGTTGAGTTTATCGATGGCTCTATAAAGGCACAGCTTGGCGTGCCCGATATGAAGATACCAATTCAATATGCTTTAACTTACCCCGAAAGGAAACACGCAAACTATGGACAGGTTGACTTTGCAAAACTTGGACAGATGACATTTCTTGAACCAGATCTTGATAAATTTGAATGTCTAAAGATCGCCTATGAAGTCGCAAAGCTTGGTGGAACTTATCCAACAGTTTTAAACGCTGCTAACGAAGTTGCTGTTGAGGCTTTTCTCAATAGAAAAATAAAGTTTACGATGATACCAGAAGTGATAAAGAAAGCAATAGATGCGCACAAACCTAAATTCAACCCTGATCTTGAAGATATTTTAATGGTTGATTCTGAAACAAGAAAGTTTGTAAAAAATTTGGAGGGAATGGACTAAACATGGAAATCATAAAAACCATATTCTATTTTGCTATAACGATTGGGATTCTTGTCCTTTTCCATGAATTTGGTCATTTTATAGCTGCAAAACTTTCAAAGATGAGAGTTGAAGTTTTTTCCATTGGATTTGGGATGAGGTTAATTGGAAAGAAAATCGGTGAAACGGACTATAGAATTTCTGCTTTTCCACTTGGTGGTTATGTTAAGATCGCAGGGATGGTTGATGAAAGTTTGGATACGGGCTTCGTCAGTTCAAAACCTGAGCCGTATGAGTTCAGAAGCAAACCGTTTTATCAGAAGTTTTTCGTCATCACCGCTGGTGTGATAATGAATATGATCCTTGCTGTATTTCTTTTCTGGGTGATTTTTATGATTGAGGGAAAAACATTTAGAAATGTTAATGAAGTTGGATATGTTATTCCGAATTCACCAGCGTTTGAATCTGGATTTAAGGAAGGGGATAGAATTTTAACTTTGAATGGTAAAAAGATCAATTACTGGGATGACATAATAAGGATAGCCTTTGTTGATGATTTAACAAAAGATCTTTCTTTTGAAGTTCAACGCAATGGTAAAAAGATTTCTATATCAATTCCACGCAATAAGATCTCTGAATTTTCATCTGAGGATGTGTTAGGGATTTTGCCTTTGCATGTTGAGGTGATGGTAATGGCGGTTGAGCCGGGTCGCCCAGCACAAAAAACAGGAGTACAGTCCAAGGATGTTATAGTTTCTGTTAACGATGAAAAAATTTACAGTCCTGCACAACTTACCTCAATAATAAAGTCAAATGCTGGAAAAGAAATAACATTGAAAATAAAGCGTGGTGATAAAATTTTTGATCAGAAGATCATCCCAGATGCGGATGGGAGAATCGGGGTGCAAATTGCAAGTTTTTATAATGGTCCAATAAAAAAAGAAAGTTATAACCCGTTTGAAGCTCTATGGGTTGGATTGAGAGAAACTTATAGAATTTCGGCTCTTACTATAAATGGCATAAAACAACTAATCACAGGCAAAATTCCCTTCCAAAAGGGGGTCGCTGGACCGATAAGAATTGCGAAGTTTGCCACCCGAAGTGCGGATGTAGGTTTTACCGCCTTTCTCGGATTTATGGCGATTTTAAGCATAAGTTTAGCATTTTTAAATATCTTCCCGTTTCCAGGACTTGATGGAGGACATCTTGCGATTTTAATGGTCGAGGCAATTATAAGAAGGGAACTTTCCTACAGGGTTAAAATCGCAATTCAGCAAGCTGGAATAATTATACTTATAATTTTGATGATATTTGT
>JBKBWH010000271.1:0-2342 GCA_046289115.1 Candidatus Kryptonium sp. | reverse complement strand
GCATACACATACGCGAAGAATTGTTTAGAACAGAACATCGACAAGCTACACGCAGTCGCAAATAAGCTAGTAGAAAACGAAACTATTGACAGAAACGAATTTGAAGAGGTGATGAAGAAACTTGTCGAGGGCGGAAGTTATAAACTTGTCGTCAATATGAAAAATTTGTCTTATATAAGCAGTGCAGGTTTTGGGGTTTTTATGGCTTTCGTTGATGAGGTGAGAAAAAAAGGCGGTGATATTAAATTTTGCTGTCTTTCTAAAAAAATAGATGAGATTTTTGATCTCCTTGGATTTAAACATATCTTCAGCGTTTTAAATAGCGAAAGTGAGGCAATAAAATCGTTTGAGAAAGTTGGAGCTAAAAATGTTAAGGGAAGAAAAAAATAGAAAAATCACCATCAGCAGCGATTTAAGAAATCTCAGAGTTGTTCGTGAATTTGTCGCTAAGGGAGCGAAAAAATTTGGTTTTGATGAAGTTGAAACAGAAAAGATAGTTCTTGCTGTTGACGAGGTATGCACGAATTCAATAAAGCATTCATACAGGAATAAGCCAAGCGGTGAAATAACCATTGAGTTGAAAGCTCAGAACGATGAGTTTATAGTCATTATCTCATATGATGGTTTACCATTTAATCCCAAAAGGATAAAAATTGAATCGCCAGTTAAAAAATATAGTAAAACGGGAAGAGTTAAAAAAGGCAGGCTTGGAATGTTCATAATTTATCAATTCATGGATAAGGTGGAATACACAAGGAGAGGGAATAAAAACATTGTTATTTTAACAAAGTTTTTGAAGAGGGATGATGTATAAATCCGAGGCAATTTTTACGCTTGAATCTATCTTTAACCTTGGGAGAGCGCTGGGGTCTGCAAATACTGCTGAAGAAATTTTAAAGGTTTCAATTTTATCTCTTATGGGAAAGTTAAAGGTGAGCAAAGTTGCTGGGTTTGTATTGTCTGGGGATAAATTTAAACTTGTTTATTCAAGAGGTGTGGAAATAGACGATGAGATTGAAATAAACCGTTTTAAAATTCCATCTGAACTTACACACTTGAAAAAAAGCGGGATTAAAAATTTTATTCCGAGCAAAGAGTTTGACTATATCCTTCCGATAAGATGGGCTCAGACTAACATCCTTGCTTTGATTTTTCTCGGTGGAAGAGACAAAGGCTTTACAAGATCGGAAATAGATTACATTAACTTCGTTTCAAACTTTACAGCCGTTTCTCTTAAAAACATTAACTCAATCCTTGAATTAAAGAGAAGCGTTTTTGATTTGACTGTTTTAAATGAATTTACGCAGAGCGTTCTTTTAAAAAGAGATGAAGGAGAAATTTTTAATTCACTTGCGCTGACTTTGATGGGGCATTTCGGGGTTGAAAGCGTATCGGTTATCAAATCTGATGGAAGCACGATTAAGATTTTTTCCTTTCCTGAGGGACAGCAATTTTCAAGCGGATTTGTCAAGAAAATTTTGAAGCAGGGTTCAGGAAGTATTCAATTTTTAAAAATAAAAAGATTTTCATTTGTGCTTGTTCAAAGATCGCCGGATGACCAGAGAAGTTATGTTTTATTGCTCGGCAGGAAAAAAGGGACGATAAATTTCAAAGTTGGTGAAGTAAATTTGCTTCAGGCATTATTTACATCTTTTGTAAATGCAGTTGAAAACCTCAAAATGATTAGTTTGAACTATGATATTAACCTTGCTTATAACATCCAGCGAAATCTTTTGCCCCTTGAGTTGCCGAGAGATTCAAGGGTTGATATTCACGGTTTAACTATTCCATCAAAAGTTGTGAGCGGTGATTATTACGATGTGCTTAAGATAAATCGGGATGAATTTATCGTTGTTATAGCCGATATTTGTGGGAAGGGTTTATCTGCGTCGCTTTTGATGTCGAATTTGCAAGCATCGTTAAGGAGCATTTTACTATTTACGGATGAAGTTGAAGCGATCACGAATTTGCTCAACAAGGTTATTTTGTTGAACACATCAGCGGAGCAGTTTATAACATTTTTTATTTGTAAAATCAACTTGAAAAATTTGACGATTGAGTATATAAACGCTGGGCATAACCCTCCAGTTTTGTTAAGTGAGAACAAAGTTAAGCTCCTCGAAAAGGGTGGGGCGGTGCTGGGCGTTTTTAAAAGCAAGTATAAATCTGAAAAAATAAAGATCGATCGAGGGGACTTGATTTTTCTTTACACCGATGGGGTTACAGAAGCAATGGATCGATTTGAGACAGAACTTGGGATTGATAAAGTTATTGAAACAATTCGTTCGTTAAAGAATCTTTCATCTCGTGAGATCGTTGAGGGTGTAGTCAAATTAATCAAA
>JBKBWH010000270.1:0-2344 GCA_046289115.1 Candidatus Kryptonium sp. | reverse complement strand
CCCACGCGATGCCGACATAATTAAAATTACAGTGAGAAGCAAAAACCCCGAAGAAGCAGCTTTAATTGCTAATACCTTTGCAGATGCTTACTACGAGAGAAATCTTATGATGAGCAGAAATGAATCGAGAAGCGTTAGAATGTTTCTCGAGGAACAACTTGCTGAAAAAAGGAAACTCTTAAGTCAAGCGGAAAGTCAACTTGAGAACTATATGAAACATGCCGGCGTGGTGGCGCTTGATGAGGAATCAAAAGAACTCATTAAACAACTCTCAGACCTCGAATCAAAGCGCGGTGAAACCGTCGTTGAGATATCATCCGCTAATAGAAAGTTAAATTCATATCTTGAACAGATAAAACAGATTGAACCTGAATTTGTAAAAGTTGCGACAGAGGCGCTCGATCCGTATATAAAATACCTGCAAGAAGAAATAGCAAAACTTGAAGTAACGAGAGACCAAATAATCGCCCAAAACCCAAGAGTTGGAAGCCAGGAGGTTTTAAACAGAAGCTTAAGGGAAATCGATGAACAACTTGCTTCGTTAAGAAAGAAACTGCAAGATAAAATAGCCGAATTTTTGAAGATCGGTTTTGCAAGCTCAGGAAGCCCTGGAACACAATCCTACGACCCAACTGGATTTGTAAAGGAGTTAAAGCAAAAAATTTTGCTCACCGAGATTGAAATAAGCGCTTATGAGGCGAGAAAAAAAGAACTTGATAGATTGATCGAGCAACTTAACAAAAAGTTTGAAAAAATACCGTCAAAATTAATCGACTATGCTCGACTTGAGCGCACAAGGTTAAGTAATGAAAAACTTTATCTTCTGATTGAAGAAAAATATCAAGAGGCGATGATCGCAGAGCGTTCACAATTTGGATATGTCCAGATAATTGACTATGCAACCCCGGGGATAAAGCCAGTAAGCCCAAAGGTTCACTTGAATTTGATATTGGGCATCGTTTTGGGGCTTGGATTGGGTATAATGATTGTTTTCGTCAGAGAATTCTTTGATAGAACGGTGAAAACGCCTGAACAGCTTGAAAAACGCGGCTTTACAGTTTTATCAGCTATACCCGTAATCGAAGTTGAAGCCAAACTTGATGGCAAGCAACTAAAGAAAGACGAGGGCAGAAATATCGCTGCTCATTTGATAACTCACCTTAATCCAAAGTCACCAGTTGCGGAAGCTTATAGAGTCTTGAGGACCGGAATCCAATTTGCAAAGCTTGATAGAAAAATTAAATCAATCGTCGTCGCAAGCAGTGCACCTAAAGAAGGCAAATCAACAACAGCCTCAAATCTTGCAATCACAATGGCTAAAGCAAATTTTAAAACTGTTCTTCTTGACACGGATTTAAGGCGCCCAGTCTTACACAGGGTTTTCGGGGTTAAGAGAGAACCTGGACTTACGGATTATCTATTTGAAAGAGCTGAAATTGATGAGATTTTTAGAAAAACAGAGGTCGAAAATCTTTATCTTGTTCCTTGTGGTGTCGTTCCACCGAATCCATCCGAACTGCTTGGCTCGGAAAAGATGAAAAAATTCGTTGAATATCTTAAATCAAACTATGATTTAGTCATCTTTGATACTCCACCACTTGTTGCTGTAGCGGATGCGTTGATCCTTGCGAACCAAGTTGATGGGGTTTTGCTCGTCGCCTCAGCTGGAAAAACAGAAATTGATGTGATCGACAAAGCAAGGGAAATGATCCAAAGAGTAGAGGGCAATGTGATTGGCATTCTATTAAATAACTTTGATGCAAGTGCAACATACGGGACTTATTACAGATACTATCGTTATTATAGATATTATGATTATTACGGGGCAGATAGAGAGAAGGGAGAGGGAAATGCTTAAGTAATTATTAGTATGATTAAAACCGCCTAATCAGTAAAGATTTTAATTCTCTTGCAACGGCGGGATCAATTTTTAAATAGTTAAGGTGAAAGTTTTTTCATTTTTAAAATAAACTATGTGGGAGGTGCTGTCAAAAGGATGGAATTAAATTGGTATGTTCTTCAAACCAAATCAAAACAAGAAAATCTTGTTGAGTTATATTTAAGTTCTGCCAACATCGAGGTCTTTAACCCAAAAATTCAAGAAGTTCGCATCATTAGAGAAAAAAGAAAAAAAGTCACCGTTCCACTTTTCCCTTGCTATGTTTTCGCAAAATTAAGTTCGAGTTTATTTGACCTTGTAATCTACACGCGGGGGGTAAGGAAAATTTTGGGTGTTAACGGCAGACCAAAGCCAATAAAGGAATCAATCGTTGAAACTATAAAGGAAAGAATAAATGGAAATAACCATATTTATATCCCTGAAAATTGTGATTTTGAGAAGTTT
>JBKBWH010000026.1:0-13539 GCA_046289115.1 Candidatus Kryptonium sp. | reverse complement strand
TTTTTCAACTCCAACCGGTTTTACTTCTTTTTCTTCAGGCTCTGTGGTCACCTCTTTCAATTCAGCCGTTTCATCTTTCGCCTCAACATGTTCCTCTAAAACGGTTTCAGCTTGCCCCTGTACAAGTTCCTCAACTTGCTCGGATTTTTCCTTAGGCTCAATCTCTACTTCTTTAACTTCACCGCTTACACCAACCTCTTCTATTTTCTCCTCCGCTATCACAGGCTCTGAAACCGGGGCTGGCACTTCCTCAATAGGCTGAGTGAATTCGGGCTTTGTTTCCACTGCTTCAACCTTGGCAACCTGTGCTGGTTCAACCTCTTTCTGTTCAACCGACGACTTTGCTTCAACTTCTCCAGCAACGGGAACGGGACGCGGTTCAACTATCGTAGGTTTAACCTCTTTCGTTTCTTTTTCTCTTCTCTTTTTCTGACGCTCTGCTATCTCTCGCTCGTGTTTGTAATGTTTATTTATTATCTCAAGCATTTTATCATCAACAGGAGACATATGCCCCTTTACATCAAAACCTTGCTTCTGCAGAAAGCCAACAAGTTCGTCAGATGATATATTGAGTTCTTTCGCTATTTGATATATTCTCTTTGGCATATTCTTTATGTTTATTTAAAGTTATCTCGAGGCTTTTCTTATTATGTTTCTCAACCTTTTGATCTTTTTATCATCAACACCCTGCACTCCAGAAAGAATTGATTTTATATTCTCATCCGAAAGTGCAAGGTAATCTCTATTTGTTTCAATCCCAGCGTCCTTAAGTCTCTGATAAATTTCCTCGCCAATCTGATCTTTCAAATCAAATAAACGAATAATTTTCTGAACATCCTTTTTCTCACCTTCAGTTGAAAGTATTTCAATATCATACTTTGTCAGCTCAGAGGCAAGTCGGACATTTATACCATCATCACCTATAGCAACTGCAACTTCTTCTGGCGGAACATAAGCTATTGCCTTCCTTTCCTTGTGGTCAATTTCAATCCACTTCGGCTTTGCCGGCTGTAAAGCCCTTGCCACGAAAAGCGCAGCATCATCAGTGTAAGCAATTACATCTATATTTTCATTGTTAAGTTCCTTTACTATAGAGTGAATTCGTACTCCTTTCATACCGACGCATGCACCAACTGGATCAACCCTTTCATCGGTTGAGGCTACCGCAATTTTTGACTTTTTGCCCGCCTCCCGTGCAACTCCTTTTATGACAACTACACCGTCATAAACCTCCGGTATTTCAAGCTCAAATAACTTAACAAGGAACTGTGGATCAGCCCTTGAAACTATGATTCTTGGACCTCCACCTCTTCGCTCATCTTTCGGGCTCGGTGGTTTAACCTCCTTTACCAAAACTCTTAAACTTTCATTTTTTCTATACCTTTCATTTGGTATCATCTCACCCCGAGGTAGAATCATCTCATTTTTATTATGCATCAAAAGAACTAAGTCCGGCTTATTATCCTTGCCCATATAAACCTGATAAACTTCACCTATCAAAATCTCTCCAATATATGATTCATACTCTTTCATGATCGAATCCCTCTCATACTCGCTCAGCCTTTGTATGAACAACTGCTTTGCTTGCGATACCAATCGCAACCCAAAATCTTTTAATTCAACTTTCTCAACATACTTTTCACCAAGTTCAAGCGTAGGGTCAACCTCACGCGCCTTCTCAAGCGCAATTTCCCTTGTTGGGTCTTTCACCACTTCAACTATATCTTTCAAAAGATAAATTTCAATATCGCCTCGTTCCAAATTCACAATTATATCAAACTCGGAATCTTCACCGTATTTCTTCTTGACGAGCGTCTTGAATACATCCTCAAGAATAAATGCAATTTTATCCTTTTCAATTTTTTTCTCTTTCGCAAGCTGCGTAAATGCTTCAACTATTTCACGATTCATATCTTAACCCTTCAAGTTTAATTTTACCAAACAATTTCGGTTTTGGCTTCCAGAATTTGTTCATATTTTAAAACAAGGGAACCATCATCAACCTTTAACTCGATTTCTTCCTCCCCAGCCGAAACAAGCTTGCCAAAAACCTCTCGCACTTGACTTGATAAAGTATCAACATACTTTACACGAAGAAACCTTCCAACATTTGTGAAATATTGCCTTTTAACTTTAAACGGATTCCCAACCCCGGGAGATGAAACCTCAAGCCTATAACTCCCAGGTATAGGGTCGTGAAAATCAAGAGCGTCGGAAATTCGCCTGCTTATCTCCTCACACTTCTTCACCGTTATGCCATCGTCAGTGTCAACTAAAACCTCAACAATCAATCTCTTCCCTAATCCCTTTAAGTTGATATCAACCAAGTAGGCACCTGAATTTTCTACAATTGGCAATATTATTTCTTTAAGCCTGCTTTTAACTTCCTCGACATCCATCATAATCAAAAAAAATAGTGGGTCTTAAGCCCACTATAGAGGTTAAGTTTTTTTAAAATATAAAAAAAACCGCCACAATTTCCAAATTAATATCGAATTTACGCCAATAACCCAAATTTAAAATTGCTTTATTCAAAGCAAAAACTTAAAATTGAAACATACAAATTTCAAATTTCAAATTTCGTCTGTAAAAACAAAAATAAATTTGAGGCAAGAATGAAAAGGTTAGCAATTTTAACGCTTATCACATTAATATCTTTCACATCTTGGGTTTTCCCTTCGCAACAAAATGACTATTGGCAACAGCATGTCCACTACAAGATCAAAGCTAAACTTAACCCCGATGAAAACCTGATCATAGGCTCAGAGACCCTAATCTATACAAATAACTCACCAGACGAACTTGATAAGGTTTATTTTAGGCTATACTGGAACATCCTCAAGCAAAACAGCCACGGCTGGAAATATGCAGAAAAGAGAAAGATGTATTCTCGGCTTAAAAAAGACTACAAAGGCATCCAATTAAAAAAATTTTCAATTATTTCACAAGAAAACGAGGTGCCACTCGATTACAAAATTGATGATACAATTCTTGAAGCAAATCTACCTCAAGTTTTAAAATCAGGGGAAAGTATAACCTTTAAAATTGAATGGGAAGCAGAAGTACCTCCAGGACCGGGAATGAGAACGGGCGTTAGCAATCGATGCTTTGACATCGCACAGTGGTATCCACAAATCTCGGTTTACGATAAATACGGCTGGCATAAGGATCAATATATAGGCACTGGGGAATTCCACAACGACTTTGGAGATTTTGAAGTTGAACTTGAAATACCAAGAAGTTTTATAGTTGCATACAGCGGTGAACTTCTAAACCCTGCTGAGGTCTTGCCAGATTCCGTCATTCAAAAACTTGAAGAAGCAAAAAATAATCCAGAAAAAATCTACCGCATTGCCGATTTCTCTAATAGAAAAATAACTGATGAAGACAAAACTACTTATGTAACTTGGAAATTCATCGCCAAAAATGTTCGGGACTTCGCCTTCAGCGCATATGAAAAATATATCTGGGATGCTGTGTTCTGGAAAAATGAAGAACACCCCTACAGCGGTGTTATGATCCACGCTTTATATTTTAAAGATAACCAAACACACTGGAAAGATGAAGCTGTTAAATTTGGCTTGCACGCAATTAAATTCTTCAGCGAAAACTTTGGACTTTATGTTTACCCGAATGCATTCATTATGTCAAGCTATGCCGTTGGTGGTGGGATGGAATATCCAGGGATCGTTTTCATTGGCTATAACATTACAAATTCACCTTATAGAGGGCTGTTTGGGGTAATAGTTCATGAACTCGGGCATCAATGGTATCCAATGATGATAAGCAATAATGAAACTGAATTTGCATTTATGGACGAAGGATTTAACACATTTATAACTACGCTTGCGTTTGAAGCATATTATGGGAGAAAAAATAATCTTCTTGATATTGATACAACGAAATGGTTTGTTCGCTCTGCTGGAGTTTCAACTGACGAAAGGGAAAATAATCAACGCCAATATCTTTTACTTGCCATAACTGGTTATGAGGAACCAATAGCTACACATGCAGATCACTTGCTTGAAAATTATCCAGCTACCACTGCATTCTATCCGAAGACCGCAACTGTTATGTTTATGCTTCAATATGTGCTTGGCGATTCAATCTTTTCAAAACTGATGAAAGAATATTACAACAGATGGAAATTTAAACATCCCTATCCTGAAGATTTCTATAATCTTGCAATGGAAGTAAGCGGAAACAAAGATTTGAGATGGTTCTTTGATCAATGGTTCCACAGAACCTACACCTGCGATTACGGGATAAAATCAATGAGATCAAAAAAGATTCAAAAAGATGGAAAAGAATTCTACGAGACTACGATAAAAGTCATTAGAAAAGGTAGAGCGGTTATGCCAATTGATATTGCAATAAAAATGAAAAACGGCGAAACCACAACTGTAAATCTTCCCGTTGATATTTGGCTGAATGATGAATGGGAAAATGAAATTAAAATTGAGCTTCCATCAAAACCCGTTTCAGCAGAGATTAATCCCGATTTAAGAATCGCCGATGTAAACCGATTAAACAATACATATCCATTTCCAAAAGTAAAAATTTCTATCGACAATACCATACCTCTGTCAGAGTTTCTTGCCCCGATTGACGCATACTGGATAAGGTTAAGACCCTCTACTTGGTATAATATCACCGACGGTTTCAAGATTGGTTTAAAACTTAGTGGTTCTTATCTCAACGATGTTATCTCCAACAAATTGTGGGTTCTCTATGGCGTGAGGACGAAGAACCTTGATTTTTATTTAAACAATAATCGAAGAATTCCATTTGAAATAGGCAAAAATGCATTTACAGAGTTTGAGGTTTTCAAAATTGAAGGGAGATATGGTGGCAGCTTTGGGCTTAGAAAACGGTTTTCGCGAACTTTGACAATTCCACCTTTCCATAATTTGTCATTTAAAGTTCAACTCTTGAAGTCAATTAACAATAACTATGTGGATTCAACTTATAAATGGGACGATGGGAGATTGACGAGATTAATTTTGGGATATACATACTCCAATTACAGTGAAATCTTACAAACCAAATTTTCGCTCTCATTTGAATCGTCAACGATGTTAACCAGTTTCAACTATGCGAAGGTTTATTCAGAAATTGTTCAAAAACTTCAACTTGGTTCCGGGCATACTATTGCGCTTAGATTATTCGGTGGATATGGCAACGGAAACATACCAAACCAAACAAAATTTTTCATCGCAACTTCATCGCCAATAGAACAGTTATATGTTCCAATTTACAGAAGCAAAATTTTTCCGACGGACTTTAGAAAACATATTGAGCCATTTGGAGGTGCGGGGTTGCGCGGATATCTGGAGCAAAACATTTCTGGAGATAGAGTTTATTCAGCAAATCTTGAAATAAACTTTCCTTCGCTTTTGCCGTTTGTAAGAACTTTACCAATCATTGGAGATATCTTTAAAACAACTATCTTTTTTGATGCAGGTAAAATTTGGGGGCAAAATCAAAGAGCAAGCATTAAAGATATAAAATATGACTTAGGTTTCGGCATAAAAACAGAGTTGATTAAACAGATGTCATCTATAACCAATATCTTTTCAGAAATTGGTCTAAGCACGATAAGAATAGATTTTCCAATTTATGTAAGCCATCCTCTGAACGGAGAGAAAAGAGCGAAGTTTCGGTGGGTTGTCGGATTTGATACGGGATTTTAAAATATAATTAAAGCCCGCCCTTACTTTAGGGCGGGCGATTTAATTTAAGTGGTTACGGGCTTAGCTTTTATAACCTTGCTCAGCATATAACCAACGGTAATCAAACCCGCGATAAAGACAATTCCAAAAACAATAAGCACCGAAATTTGAGGTTGAACTTCAAATTGCTCGGGTTTAAAATAGTCCTTCAAATAAGCATCCCTCAAAATATCTCGCATTACAGACATACCAGCAATCGTCAAGAAAAGCAAGACGATACCAGATATTGAAAGTGGTTTTGGATTTTGAGCGTTGAAAGAAAGCAAAATAAGAATTAAACTAACAAGCGAAAGTAGAACAGAAACACCAAAAACAGCGGTCGCCAGCCCATTTCCACCCATAAAAATCATCATTAAATCTTTTTTAAGTGCGAGCAAAAACCATATTCCAACCGCATATTGAACAACGGTGCCAATCACAAACCAAAGCCCACCATATTTAATAGCCCATCTTCCAAAGTTTTCATCGCTTTTCAATTTAACAAGGCCATAAATTAACACAAGCAAACCTGCAACCGAGACTGCAGCCACAAGGAAGTGCAAATATCTCGGGATTACAGTTGGGTCATCAAGATTAAAATTAGTCCCATGAGGATTAGCAAAATACTTCTGCGCCCATTTTTCTGGAGTTAACATTAAAACAAGGGTATTTGTGTAGATGAGCCCGATCAACGCAAACAAAACAGCGCTTCCAAGCACAATCCATGCCCTCACACCTTGTAGTTTTTCAAAATTAAATTGATAAATGTAATACCCATAATATCCGATGAGCAAAAGCAAAATCACACTTAACCATGGCCATGCGAGAGTAATAGACGCTGAGTAAAAGTATTGCCCATAGAGAACTTGAACAAACAATAATGGTGCAATTCCAAGCGTTATAGTAAATGCTGTAGCGATGGGAAGCATCTTTGAAAAAGAACGAGCGAGATTGAGATGAAATTGACTATTCTTTTTCCTCCCGATTAAATCAGTTATGCCAGTGATTATACCACCACCAAGTGCAAAATTCATTGCGATGATATGAAGTATGAATGTGAGAACAAGCAAGAACTTCAAGAGCCAGTACGGTGCTGGCAACGGAATTGGGTCAGGTTCTGGGATGATAATTTGTTGTGTCATTTTTAAACCCATTATTTTGTTTTTTCCTCGTTTAAACTATAAAGCCACTTTGCAAGTGCTTTTCTTTCCTGCTCCGTCCCATAAAATGGTGGCATAAAACCTTTTAACATATCGAGATGCTGAAGTTGGAAATCAATATAGGTTTCACTCCAGCCACTTACAAGTTTCTTTATTCCATTATATCCATCAATGGTATGGCAGCTTTGACACTGAACTTTAAAAATTTCCTTACCAGCCTCAAGCACATTTTCTTCATTTATTTCTTTAATCGAGACCCATTTAGCGAAGTTTAATATTCCAATTTCGTTTATCCTATCAGCGTGAGCCTTTAGAATGGCGTTAGAATACATATAGTTGTAAATTATATACGGTTTTCTAACCGCCTCTCTTACCCATTCGGTTACAGCAGTGACCATAAATCCCATAACAAGTAATCCAAGGGCAAACGCAAATGATGTTTGTTTTGGTGTTTTAATAGGTCCAAGCCATGCAAATAAAGCGATGATAAGTGAGAAGACAATGCTTAACGCTGCAAAAACAGTCACAGCTGGCGCACCACCCATTGAAATTTCACGGGCAAGCGGTGGAATAATTGAAATATACCATATTCCCGCCACAGGAATGAGAATAAAAGCTGGTATCAACCACTTGCCTGAGTACTGAACAAGCTTAGTTCGCAACTCTTCATCCTCCACTCGCGTCGCTGTTATCAAAGAATACAAACCTGCAAGCGCAAGGGCAACTCCAGTTCTTATAAAAAGAGATGGGAAATACGATGGGTTGAAAAAGCCAAGCCAGAATTTTTTCGAAGGCTCAGTAAACGGAATATCAATCCACTTTCCGGATGTGAGCATAAAAGTTAAAATACCATTGATAATTACAAGGCTAAGATAAGCCCCTACAAAATAAATCCATCCGATTACATTATGCGTTTTTGGATCGAGCTTATCCCATGTCGCATAGTAGATTAAAATCGCAGATATTTCAACGATAAAAAACACCCATTCAATCGCCCAACCAAAGACATAACTATGAATTAAAGTTGATGTAGCAGAAGGATGAACAAGTCCAATTGTAAACCAAATCCCAACACCAGATAAAGCACCAAATACAACTGTAACAAGTAGGAAAAATTTTGAATGTTTTTTCAGATAGTCCATAAGTTTTTGATCGTTCTCTTTAATCGCTTTTCTTTCGGTTAAAGCGAGGTAAATTCCTCCACCAACTGCAAAGTGAGATACAAAGACATGTAAAATTGCAACGATCCCAATTAAAATTCCTCCACCAATTAATGGAACATCCCAAAATGGGTAGTTCATAGGTATGTTCCTGTTTTTGTTTTTAAATCGATTTTAATTTAGGTGTGAACGAAAATAAAGTCAAGTTAGAATTTTTTAAGGAGGTATGTTCTGGTGAAACAGTTTTCGCATATTTTGTGTTTCATTTTTCAAACGAAGGCTTTGAATTAAGCTTGACAATTTGTTTAATTTTTTTTAATTTAAAAACAGCACAAATAAAAAAATCATTTTTCGGAGGTTAGCCAAAAATGCCAGTTATCAAAAAGCCAGAAGCAGATTTGAGATTAAGGTGGCGGAAATGGATTGAGCTTGGATTGGTGATTGCGCTTTTGTTAGTAATTGTTGCTTTTAGATTTTTCCCGAAAGACATTGGGCGTGGCAAGAAAATCCTAACGGTTGAGCAGGAAATAATTAAACCAGAGGAAATTCCACAAACCAGACAGGAAAACAGACCACCGCCACCACCGAGACCACCAATTCCCATTGAAGCCCCAAGCGATGAGGCTCTGAGCGATATTGACATTGATATAAGTTCGGAGCTTGATATCACAAAAGAAGTTGCACCGCCTCCACCGAAAGAGGAATTGAGCAAGAAAGAAGATGAGATACCGTTTGAAGAACAATTCTTCATGGTGGTGGAGGAAATGCCCGAAATAATCGGCGGACTTGAATCAATTCAAAGAAATGTCGTATATCCGGAGATAGCAATAAGAGCTGGGGTTGAAGGGACAGTTTATATTATGGCTTTCGTTGACGAGAATGGCAATGTTGTAAGGGCGGATGTAGTCAAAGGAATTGGTGCAGGCTGTGATGAAGCAGCTCAAGCTGCCGTTATGAAGGCGAAATTCAAACCTGGAAAACAGCGTGGGAAGCCTGTAAAAGTGCGCGTGATGATACCGATAAGGTTCAAATTGAAAAAATAATTTCCGTTCTTTAGGTTTTTTTATTTCCCTTTTCGAAAGGCACGGAGTTTTACTCTGTGCCTTTTTATTTATTCAAAATAAAACCCACCCCATATGCAAGTTGAAATAGTCCTCGCATTTATTCTTCTTTTGTTATCCGCTCTTTTCTCAGCAAGTGAAATTGCATTTATCAGCGCAAATAAAATAAAACTTGAAATAAAATCACAAAAATCTTTGACTGCAAAAATTGCCAACGATTTCATAAAAAGCCCCGAGACTTTTCTCATAACTATTCTAATTGGAAACAACTTTGTCAACATCGCCCTAAGTTCAATTTTAACTTTCGTTTTAAAAACAAACGCTAATTTAAACGATTTTACAATCTTAATTTTGATCACACTTTTAATTCTCATATTTGGGGAAACAATTCCCAAAACCATCGGGAGAGAGTCCGCTGATGGGTTTGTGTTATTTGCATCACTTCCCCTTAAGCTAATTTACTTTATATTTCTACCAGCGGTGAAATTTTTAAAGAGCATATCTGAAAAGACTTTAAAGGTTTTCAAATTGAAAACAGAAACGATCGAGCAATTTTTCAGCAAAAAAGATTTAGAAATTTTACTCAGAGAAAGTGAGATGAATGAAAACATAAGAATTGAAATACCATTTTCAAAAGTTTTCAAACTTGAAACTATGCCTGTTGAATTTGCGATGAAACCAAGGATGGAAATAGTTGGGGTTGAGAAAAATATGAGCATGAAGGAAATAATTGAAACATTTTCAAACTCCGGTCATTCGCGACTACCGGTCTACGATGGAACGATTGATAACATAATTGGGATCATAGATGTTAAGGACCTTTTTAAAAATCCTAAAAATATCGACGAAATCTTAAAGGAACCATATTTCGTTCCAGAAAAAAAACGCTGCATCGAGCTTTTAAGGGATTTTAAAGAAAAAAATATAAGTATGGCGATTGTAGTTGATGAGTTTGGTGGAGTATCAGGCTTGATAACGCTTGAAGATGTAATTGAGGAACTTGTAGGAGAGATAGAAGATGAGTTTGACGCAGGAAAAAAGCTTGTTCAAAAAGTTGATCCAAATACATTTATTTTGAACGGGTTGGCAGAGATCGATCAACTAAACGAAGAATATAATCTTAACATCCCAAAAGGAGATTACGAAACCATCTCAGGTTTTGTAATAAATAACATCGGAAGGATACCATCAAAAGGGGAAGAGTTTATAATCGATAACTTTAGGATAACAATTTTAAGTGCAACGCGGACTCGGATAAACTCTCTAAAATTAACTCTTTTGAAACACCATGAATAAAATTTTACATATTTTCTCAGTTGGCGCTTTAGCTTTCGCTGTTTTAATTTCAATGAGAAATTTAAACGAGATAAATAAATCCGAACCAACCAATGATGTTTTCATAAATCATCTCTCAATTATTCATCCGCCAGATATAGTTTTTATATGTGGGGAGAGAATACCACTTGAAATTCCAGATGTAAGGGAAAGGTTTGAAAGGGAGTTTTATGTTGAGTTTAATGAAAATCAACTTATTCTTGATTTTAAAAGATGTGGCAAATATATGCCATACATTGAAAGCAAGATAAAAGAAAAAGGTCTGCATCCAGATTTAAAATACTTGGCCATCGCTGAGAGTCGTTTGTTGGAAAATGTGTATTCAAGCAAAGGAGCTGCGGGATTATGGCAACTTATGCCTGAGACTGCTAAAAAATACGGATTAAGAGTTGATGAATATATTGATGAACGCCTTCATATACAAAAAGCAACCGAAGCTGCTCTCTTGTATTTACAAGACCTATATAAAAAATTTAACAGTTGGACGCTCGTCCTTGCTGCGTACAATGCTGGCGACGCTCGAATAAAAGATGCGTTGGAATTTCAATGGGTTGATAATTATTTCGACTTACACCTTAATAGAGAAACATCGAGATTTGTTTTTAGAGTTGCAGCAATAAAAGAGCTAATCTCAAACGCTCATAGATATGGTTTCGTCCTTGATACCGCAAAACTTTTCAAAGCCCCAAATGTTAAGTATATTACTGTTAAAGGTCCCATTCAAAATCTTGCACTATGGGCAAAGCTACAGGGAACAAATTATAAAACCTTAAAATATCTCAACCCATGGATTTTAAAATCATCACTCCCAGAAGGAGAATTTCAAATCGCTCTACCAGCTGAGGCTCAACCACAAGAATTAAACATTGCAGAATATAAGTATCGGGGCTCAAGAGTCGTATTCCAAAATGGTGAGATAATCATAATACCAGAAAAAACCATAAACCATCGTGTTAAACCGAATGAAACAATCGAATCAATAGCGAAAAAATATAATATAACCGTTGAAGATATTGTGGAATTGAATAAACTTGAAGGCAAAAAGTTAAAGCCGGGACAGATAATCAAAATTCCTGTTTATTAAAAACTCCCAAATCTATACATATGCTCAACTTTTATGCACTTATTCATCACAACCTTTAATCCTGAATTTTGAGCTTTCTTTGCTGCTTCTTCATTTACAACACCAAGTTGCATCCATACAACTTTTGCCTTCTTTTGAATTGCCTGCTCAACAATTTCATCGACAAATTCAGGTCTTCTGAATATGTCAACTATTTCAATTTCATCCGGCACACTTAGAAGGTCGGGATATGCCTTCAACCCGAAAATTGAGTCAATATTTGGATTGACTGGTATAATTTTATAGCCATGATTTAAAAGATACTTTGCGACGATGTAGCTGTCACGCTCAGGTTTGTCTGATATGCCAACGATAGCAATCTTGTTATACTTTGTTAAAATCTCTTTGATTTCGTCGTTCATTTTGGCTCCTTTTATTTTTAGCTTATTTTCGCAAGGTTAACTTCATCTGAATACCGTTTTAAAAATTCCTTTCGAAGTCCCGCATGCTCGGGCTTTGAAAGATTTGGATCTTGTTTTATAATTTCAAATGCTTCCTGACGCGCCATTTCAAGAAGTTCTTTATCAGTTGAGATATCAGCGAATTTAAACTTTACAAAACCACTTTGCCTTGTGCCGAAAAATTCTCCAGGACCCCGAAGTTCAAGATCTTTTTCAGCAATTTTGAAACCATCCTGTGTCGATGCAATAATTTTCAACCTTTCCATCGCCTTGCTCTCCTCTACAACCTCCCCTTCAAATTCAAATAGAGCATCATCAGAGGATTTTTTAAATAAACTCGACTTCGCTATTAAAAAGCAATATGACTGCTTCTCCCCTCGACCAATTCTACCACGCAGCTGATGAAGTTGAGATAACCCGAACCTTTCCGCACTTTCTATAACCATTATAGTGGCATTGGGTATATCAATTCCAACTTCAATTACCGTCGTTGCAATAAGTATTTGAATTTTTCCTTCTTTAAAAGCAAGCATTACCTCCTGCCTTTCTGTTCCGGGCATCCTGCCATGAATCAAACCAAGGTTAAATTCTGGGAAAACCTCATTTTTCAGGCGAACATAGTTTTCAATTGCTGATTCGAGATCAAGTTTTTCTGATTCCTCAATCAGAGGATAAACGATGTAGGCTTGATGTCCTTCTTTAACTTTGGAACGGATGAACTCATAAACTCTTTCTTTCTCAGTATCAGGAACGATCTCTGTTTTAACTTTTCTTTTTCTTGGCATTTGATCTATAACAGACACATCAAGATCACCATAAACCGTAAGAGCGAGGGTTCTGGGGATTGGGGTTGCAGTCATTATCAAAACATCTGGATTATATCCCTTCTCTATGAGCATCGCCCTTTGCATTACACCGAAACGATGCTGTTCATCAATTACAACAAGTCCAAGATTTTTGAAATTAACTCTTTCTTGAATTAAAGCATGAGTTCCAATGATTATTTGGGCTTCTCCATTTTCAATTTCGCTTAAAACTTTTTCTTTCTCTTTTGGTTTCAGACTCCCTATAAGAAGTCGAACTTTTACGGGCAGAGAATCAAGCAGGTTTAAGAAAGTAACATAATGCTGTTCAGCAAGAATTTCGGTCGGGGCCATAAATGCAGCTTGATAGCCATTATCTACCGCTATTAACATTGAAATTAAAGCAACGATCGTTTTCCCGCTCCCGACATCTCCCTGAAGTAAACGATTCATCGGTTTATCAGATTTCATATCATTCCATATTTCATGAACTACACGGCGTTGTGCCTCCGTTAGCTTAAATGGCAAAATCTTACTGAAGCCGTGAACAAGCTCGCCTATCTTTTTGAAAGAAATACCTTTTTCAAAATGTTTTAACTCGTAATGCTTTCTCGCAAGAAGAAGCTGAAGAAAGAACAACTCTTCAAATTTTAGCCTCTTCAGAGCAAGATTTAATTCATCGTATGTTTCTGGGAAATGAATTGACTTTATGGCAAATTTCAATGGGACAAACCCATATTTGGATAGAATTTTCTCGGGAAGAGTTTCCTCTACATGGTCAATAT
>JBKBWH010000269.1:0-2356 GCA_046289115.1 Candidatus Kryptonium sp. | reverse complement strand
ACTGCGGCTGAGGGTAAAGATACTAAAACATTGCGAGGTGAACTTGAACAATTGATACTAACTTGGGAAAAAATAGAAAAGATGTTGCCTAACGAAAAACCTCCAGCTTTGCTTTACAAGGATATCAGTGTCACATCAAGCGTGATGCGAGATCTTTTAACAAAAGATGTTGAAAAAGTTGTCATCGATTCAAAGTCTCTCTTCCGTGAAGTTGTTGCATACGCAAGATGGGCAGCCCCTGATATAGTTGATAAAATTGAACTTGATGAGACCGAGGACATTTTTGAGAAATATGGAATAAATAGAGAGATCGAAAATTCGCTCAGCCGGAAAATTTATCTTCGTGGTGGTGCTTATATTTTAATTGAACAAACTGAGGCGATGACCGTTATCGATGTGAATACAGGTAGATATGCCCCGAGGCAAAATCAGGAGCAAGTTTCGTTAAGAATTAACCTTGATGCTGCAAAGGAAATCGTGAGGCAGCTGAGGTTAAGAGATATAGGTGGATTGATCGTTGTTGATTTTATTGATATGGAAGATGAAAGAAATAAAAAGCGCCTATTTGATGAACTTCGTAAAGAGTTTAAAAAAGATAGGGCAAAAGTCACTGTTTTGCCAATGACTGAATTTGGGTTGATTCAAATTACACGGCAGAGGGTGAGGCCGAGCGTGTTTGAGAAATTTAGCGAGCCATGCCCAACTTGTGCGGGGACTGGAACAATTTTCCTTAGGAATTTAATCTTTAAGAGAGTGGAAAGATGGTTTGCTAAATTCAAGGCGATTTCAAGTGAAAGAAAACTTATTTTAAAACTTCATCCCACCGTCGCAAATTATATGAAATCAAATTTAAAGGGCAAGCTTAAAGTTTTAAAACTTATGCTCAAACACTTTGTTTTGATTAAAATTGAGCCTGAGCCTACTCTCTCGGTGGAAGAATTTAAAGTTATCTCCGCTAAAACTGGGAAAGAATTTACAGAGACTGGCGCTGGACAGATCGCTGTACCAAAAGAAAACCAAAATAAAAAAGAGGAGCTTTAAAATGAAAATTTTCCTTGACACAGCAAATTTAGAAGAAATAAAGGAAGCAGTAAGCTGGGGGATACTTGATGGCGTTACAACTAATCCAAGCTTAGTTGCGAAGGAAAAAAGAGATTTTAAAGAGCTTATTCAGGAGATATGCGCTATCGTTGATGGTGATGTTAGCGCTGAGGTTATATCAACTGACTTTGAAGGAATGGTTAAGGAAGCCAGAGATCTGGCAAGGCTTGCCGATAACATCGTTGTGAAAATTCCTTTGATAAAGGATGGTTTAAAAGCTGTTAAGTTCTTGAAATCCGAGGGGATAAGGGCAAATGTTACGCTTTGTTTCTCGCCTTCCCAAGCAATCCTTGCTGCAAAAGCAGGGGCTTATTACATAAGTCCATTTGTCGGTCGTCTTGATGATATATCAAGCGATGGAATGAGTCTTGTCAAACAGATCGTCCAGATTTATAAGAATTACGACTTTGAGACAAAAGTCATTGTCGCAAGCGTGAGACATCCAATGCATGTCGTTGAAGCTGGCTTGATAGGCGCGGATGTTGTCACGGTGCCATTTAAAGTTCTTGAACAGATGATAAAGCATCCGCTTACCGATATTGGGCTTGAAAGATTCCTTGAGGATTGGAGAAAGGCACAATTGGAACTTGAGAAAAAATTTGAAAAAGTTAAATAAAAAGGAGCACAGATTATGAAACGCACCCCATTTTATGAGGTTCATTTAGAACTTGGCGCGAAAATAGCACCTTTCGCTGGCTATGAAATGCCAATTCAATATGATGGTATCATAGCTGAACATAAGCGCGTGCGCGAATCTGTCGGCATATTTGATGTTTCTCATATGGGAGAATTTAAGGTGAGCGGAAAAGATGCGTTAGATTTCTTGCAGAAATTGACGGTTAATGATGTCTCAAAACTTACCCCTGGAAGAGCACAGTATTCGGCAATGTGCTATGAAGATGGAGGAATAGTGGATGACCTTTTAATTTATAACCTTGGCGATTCGTATATGGTTGTTGTGAACGCTGCAAACATAGAGAAAGACTTTGAATGGATGAAAAAGAATCTTGAGGGAGATGTTAATTTTGAAAACATAAGTGATGAGATTGCTTTGCTTGCCGTCCAAGGTCCAAAGTCTCTTTTAACTTTGCAGAAATTAACGGATGTTGATTTAAGCCAGATTAAGTATTATCATTTTGTTAAGGGAAAGATTGCGGGCGTTGATATGATAATCTCAAGGACTGGGTATACTGGTGAACTTGGGTTTGAACTTTATTTTGAAGCGGACCCCGAACTTTGTAAAAGAGTATGGAAT
>JBKBWH010000268.1:0-2410 GCA_046289115.1 Candidatus Kryptonium sp. | reverse complement strand
AACGGATCAATCCACAGAATTGACATAAGCCCAGGAATACTCGCACATGAATTTAATGACATAAGACTTGCCCAACGCCTGCGCGCCTCATGGCGAGGCGAAATAAAAATCCTGAAATTAGAACTCACAAAAACAAAATCAACTGTCTTCACCGAAATAATTGAAACACTCTACAAAAACAACGACCTAACCGACACCGAAGACCTCGTTTCAATAAGCCCCGACGGATCAATCACAGTTCAAGTTAAAAACGCCCCATCCGTTATCGTAAAATCTATCACAGAAAAAAATTATATCATCTTCATCGACGACCTCGAAAGCGCCTCAAGCCAAATGATCGAATTTATCGTTAACCTCGTCAGATCAGCACAAACAATCATCGCTACAACATCAGGAACACAAACAACAAAAAAAGCTGTTAAACACCTGCTCTCACAATTTGAAAAAATCGAACTTAAAGAATTTGACAAACAAACAACCCAAGAAATGACCGAATACATAACCCAAAAATATCTACCACACGCACCTAAAAACATAACCACATTCCTAAAAAACGAAGCTGAAAGAATAAGCAAAGGAAACCCAACAATTATAAAAGCACTATTCGCACAAGCAATCGCTCAAAAACACTTAACAGAAGAAGAAATAAGAAAACTAAGAACTCTTGAAGAACTTGAATATATAAACCTCGGACCTTTCATCGCAATTCTGCTCGGATCAATCACAATAATTAAAATACTCCAAATCGGACTCGAAGAAAGGGAAACCTTCATCCTGCTGTCAATCCTATCATTTACCGCTTACCTCATCATCCGAATCTTCCGCTACTTCCTCCTCTTCCGCCCCCAACGCAAAAAATAACCCTCTTGATAAAAATTGAAAGAATTTATACATTTACACTAAAAAATAAATTTCAGACAGAAAGAATGTTTGGAGATTGGTTATGAATTTCCCTCAAAGTAGGATTAAAAGAAAAAATGGGCTTCTCAAAAGAGAAAGATGAATGTTCGAGATTTAGCATAAGTGGGGCATTAGATTAAATGTTTATAGAGTTGGAAGTCGAGAATGCTGTGTTATATCACTGGGAGACTAAAACTTCAAGTTGGAAAATACTTAACAAAGCATGGTGAGTGAAAAATGCGGCAAAATAACGCTTCAAGCCCAAATCCATCTCTATTAGAAATATCATCCTACTACCGCCAATGCCTTGCACTGGAAAGACAAGGTGAATCTGTTTTTGATGTTGACGTGCTTTTTAAACAACCTAAATTCCCACCTCACTTTTTCCTGGTTTCCACCTTCACTGACTCATGGGATGATTTGCTCGCAACAAAAGCTGCCCAAGATGCTACCGATTTAACTAAGCGAGGTGAACGAAGAGCTGTAATTTTTGTGCCAATTTTATCTATTTTCAAAGATGGAAATGGAAAAAGATGGGAGCCAGTTACTGGTGTATTCTGCCAGTTAACCGGAAAGACATTGAAAGTTGACCCTACAGACATTTTCATCGGTCGCATTATAAGAAGCGAAAGATCATTTGAAGAAATTAGTGAAATTAAAGCAAAATTAGAATCCGCAGCGAAACAAAGCCCCTATAAGTTTCTACACGCATCCATTGAAGTTTTGCCAAGCCAACAAATAGAAGAAATTCCATTTGACAAACTAAGCCAAGTTACTCCGCCTAAAATTGTTAAATGCTTTGGTTTCCTTGTCGTCGGCGAATCCCCTTACGATCGGGCGCTTTTAGAAGAGTTGGATAAGTTAACCCAGCTTAAAACAGAAATGATCTCTTCCTCAGCTCTAAACTTCTTGTTCGCTCCACCTAAAATTGAAGAACCGAGCATTTCAGATATCTTATTAGCATTAGTAAACCCAGTTAGGCCAACATTAAGTCAAGCAATTGCATTGGCTCATGCAATGAAGGCACCGCTGACCGTTATCACCGGACCCCCTGGCACAGGTAAAACCCACATCATTGTTGGTCTCATTGCTCATCATTTACTAACTGGTAAATCAGTTTTGCTCTCTAGCAAAATTAACCGAGCAGTTGACGCCGCCGTTGAACTTGCTGAAAGATTAATGGGTGAAGGGTGTATCCTTCGGACAGGAAACCAACAGGAAATTGAAAAATTGCGAGAACGAGTAGATGAATTGCTGGAGCGAAATGAGTGGCAAAAGAAGGGAAAATTGTTTGAAGGAATACAACAAACTTACACAACAGGCACTAGGAACAGAATAATCGCAAACGACCTTATCCAATCAGTCAAAGCAGAAGTAAACCAAATTGCTGAGCAAATAAATAAGCGATGTGAACGATTAAACCGAATAGGTAAAAAACTCTCCCGGTTTGAATTACGCCCTATCTGTCTTCATCATCGTGGAAAACGAGAATTGAACAGATTTCTTTGTG
>JBKBWH010000267.1:0-2429 GCA_046289115.1 Candidatus Kryptonium sp. | reverse complement strand
CTCCTATTACATTCAGGATGAGACTGCTGGATTAAATGTGTTTATATCCGGCGTAGCCTTAAGCTTTGATCTTGGCGATTATCTTATGGTCATAGGTAAGATCGATATTTTCAGAGGTTTAACTCAGATCGTGCCATTAACCGCAGATTCTACCTCAATAAAAGTTCTTTGGAAGAATCATCCTCTGCCGGCTCCAAAGAAACTTACCGTTGCCGAATTTCTTTCGAGATTTGAATCTTACGAAGGGCAACTTATCCGATTGGATTCGCTATGGAAGTCTTCAACTTCGCCAGCTTGGCCAGCTTCAGGCTCAGATGCAAATATGGTTTTCGTATCCTTCGCAAAAACTGAAACTTTAACTGTTAGAATTGATCGCGACACAGACATCGATGGACAACCTGAGCCTCGATATCCCGTTAGCATCATTGGAATTGCAACTCAATTCACCACTGGTACAACCGTTTATACGGGTGGATATCAAATTTCTCCAAGATATTACGCGTCTGACTTTATAACTGTGAATCTACCTCCATCTGCTGCGACGCTTGTTTCACCTGCGGATAGCGCATTTGTTCATATTCTTTCAACTGATACCGTGACCTTCGTATGGAATAAGGCGAGGGATGGAAATATTCCTGAGGATACATTGATTTATATTTTTAGGCTCGCAAAGGATAAAAACTTTACTCCTACAAGCATTGTTATGGTTGATACTTTAACCGATACAGTAAAATATGTAAAAGGAGCTGAACTCTTCCCGCAATTCCCAACTGGTGATACGACACTTGTGCTTTACTGGAGAGTTGATGTTACAGATAAAAAATCACCCGCAGTTAGATCATCTGTTTTCAGGCTGAACCTTTCAAAGCCAACCTCCGTTGAGGTTGTTGATAATGGAGTACCAACGGACTATTATCTAAGTCAAAATTATCCTAATCCATTTAATCCGATTACCACGATTAAATTTGGTCTGCCTGAGGATGCGCAGGTTGAGCTTGTGGTTTACAATGTCATTGGGCAAAAAGTTGCAACACTTGTGAACGAATATATGAGAGCAGGGCACTATGTTGTGCAGTTTGACGGCAGCAATTATGCTTCTGGGACATACTTCTATGTCTTAAGGGCTGGAAACAAGGTATTGAAGAATAAAATGCTTCTAATCAAGTAAGTTAAAACATCGTATTTTTCCAAGGCCCGGGCTTTAAACCCGGGCTTTTTTGTCTCTATTTGGCACTCACCTTATGTTTTATGTCTTCATTTTCCACACTTTTCCCACCTTATTTAAATCAAAACAATTATCTTTCAATGATTTTCAAATGGCACAGATTTTGAAAATCTATATTTATGAATCTAATTTTTTTAGAGTAAAAATTATGAAATCAATTAGCGAAAAAGATCCGGTTTTCCCAATAAGCGTTGTCGCTGAGCGACTTGGGATTTCTGAGCATACGATAAGAATGTACGAGAGGGAAGGTTTAATTATTCCTTATAAGAAAGAAAGTGGTCATAGGTTGTTTAGCCAGATAGATATGGAAAGGATAGAGTGCATAAAAAGAACGATTAACGAAAAGAAGATAAGTATTGCTGGGATAAGAAGGTTACTGGCTTTGATTCCATGCTGGGAAATTAAGGGTTGTGAGGATGATATTAGATACAATTGTCCGGCATATGTTGATTATGAAAAGCCTTGTTGGCTACATAAAGCGAGTTTAAAGGGTGATTGTGCTACAAATGAATGTCGTGAGTGTCCAGTTTATAATTCTATTAAAAGTTGTGATGAGTTGAAGGAACTTTTAAAACGATATATAGAGAAGTTAGAAATTTAAAAATAAATTGAATTGGAAAAATGGAGCAGAATAAACTTTCGATGGTGGTATTTAGTGGTGATATGGATAAGTTGATGGCTGCATTCGTTATTGCAACTGGAGCAGCAGCCTCAGGAATGGAAGTTACAATGTTTTTCACCTTTTGGGGATTACAAGCGCTTAAAAAATCAGAGAGAACTGGGAAGAGCTTTTTTGGGAAGTTGCTTGGTTTTATGCTGAAGGATATAAACGGGGTCGGTCCAAGCAAGATGAACTTTGGTGGAATTGGCAGGTGGATGTTTAAAAAGATGATGAAAGCAAAAAATGTAGCGATGTTGGATCAGCTCAGGAATATGGCTATTGAACTTGGCGTTAAACTTGTTCCATGTCAAATGAGTATGGAAGTTATGGAATTAACACAGGATAAGTTAATACCTCAGATCGCACAGCCAGCTGGGGTAGCAACTTTTCTTGAGGAGGCGAGGAATTCAAAAATCACATTGTTTATTTAAAAAGAAAAAGGAAAACTAAAATGACTGAACAAGTAAAAGTAGATTTGGTTCTTGATCTCAAAGGATTGCTCTGCCCTTTGCCGATTGTGAAATTATCTCAGGCAATAAAAGA
>JBKBWH010000266.1:0-2430 GCA_046289115.1 Candidatus Kryptonium sp. | reverse complement strand
TTTAATAAGTTTGGTTTTGATGATAGTAAAATCAATGAAACCTCAACATTAAGTCGAATCAAATGAATTATTACTTTCATAAAATTCATACAAGATTAAATTCATCTTTCCATCAAATTAACTTCATAAACTTCTCATTAAAAACTAACTCTTATAGGAGGATCAATGTTTGGTTACGAACTTGATGATCAACTAAAATTAATTCAGCAAACAATTCGTGAATTTGCTGAAAATGAAATTGCCCCACATATCAGAAAATTTGATGCCACGGGGGAATTTCCAGTTGAGATAATGAAAAAGCTTGGTGAAATTGGTTTCCTTGGGATCACATTTCCAGAGAAATACGGTGGCGCTGGTTTATCTTATCTTGATTATGTTGTGATAATTGAGGAAATCAGCAGAGTTGATCCATCAATTGGTTTGAGCGTTTCGGCGCATAATGGGCTTTGCACAAATCATATTTTTATGTTTGGGACTGAAGAACAAAAGCAAAAATATCTTTCTGACCTTTGCACGGGTAAAAAAATTGGAGCGTGGGCATTGACAGAGCCACAGGCTGGAAGCGACGCAGCAAATTTGTTAACATCAGCAGTTCGTGAGGGTAATTATTATGTTTTAAATGGAAACAAGGTTTTTACAACGCATGCTGGGGTTGGCGAAATAATCGTTGTTATGGCTGTGACGGATAAAAGCAAGGGCAAAAATGGAATTTCTGCTTTTATAGTTGAGAAAAATTACGATGGCGTGATCGTTGGGAAGAAGGAAGACAAACTTGGGATGCGTGCGAGTGATACATGCTCTTTGACTTTTGACAGTTGCAAGGTTCCAGTGGAAAATTTAATTGGTGAGGAAGGGCAAGGCTATAGGCAGGCGATGGAGATTCTCGCTGGTGGCAGAATAGGGATAGCTGCTCTTTCGGTTGGGCTTGCACAGGGTGCTTTAGATTTGAGTTTAAAATATGCAAAGGAAAGAAAGGCGTTTGGGAAATATATCGCTGAATTTCAAGCGATACAATGGAAAATTGCAGATATGGCGACGCAGATAGAAGCAGCGAGGTTGCTTACCTATAAAGCAGCTTATCTTAAGGAACAAGGGCAGGATTATCATCTTTATGCTTCGATGGCGAAATATTACGCAAGTGAAGTTGCTGTCAAATGTGCAAACGAGGCAGTTCAAATTTACGGTGGTTATGGTTATATCAAAGAATACCCAGTTGAGAAACTCTACAGAGATGCAAAACTTCTTACAATAGGGGAAGGGACGAGCGAAATTCAAAAAATTATCATAGCGAACAAAATTTTGAAAGAATTATCGCACTTTGATTAAACCTATTTAACTTGCCACGGCTACGGATAAAACCAGAGCTTGTGATGCACCAGAGCTGATAAGTTCCTTTGCACACTCGGTTATCGTTGAGCCTGTAGTTATCACATCATCGACGATAATAAACTTCTTGCCAACGATAAAGCTCTTGTATTTTTTGTTGATCATAAAAGCATCTTTAACATTTTCTTTCCGCTGTTCAAGGTTCAATTTAGTTTGAGTTTGTGTATTTTTTCGCCTAATGAGCATATCATTTATAACCCTTATCCCCGTAATTTTGCTTATTCCTTGGGCTATCAATTCGCTTTGGTTGTATCCTCTTTCCCTGAGCCTGATCTTATGAAGTGGGACTGGAATTAGGGCATCTGCGCTGGTAAAATCAGGATCATATTTAATTGCGTTGCCAACGATCTCTCCAAGCAATATACCGATAGTTCTTTTATTTTGATATTTAAGTTCATGAATTAGCATTTGAACTATGCTTTCCTCTTTGAAATGGAAGCAAGAAAAAGCTTTTGTTATATATCCATGGTTTCCAAATTTCAAGTTGAAGCTTTGCTTCATATCTATCGGCTCTACCTTTTCAATTTTGTGAAGGCAATCAAGACAAATTATTGTTTTCTTATTTTCAAGGTGTCGATGACAGATTTCGCATTCATAGATGAAGATGAAGTCAAGAATTGAATCAAACAGAAGTTTAAGCATCATCTCCGACGGAGGTTCCACCATATTTTTGATGTAAATATAATCAAGCCTGACTTGAAAAGTCAAGATCTACAAGAATGTTTGAAATTTTCTCTTACTTGAATAAGTGAACTATTTTGATTAATTTTTTCAAAAACTGCAGATGAAGAGTGATAATCCTTGGCATAGAAACATCCTGCGATGAAACATCCGCTGCTGTTCTTAAAGATGGAAAATTACTTTCAAGCGTTGTCTCCTCTCAATATTTTCACTCAAAATATGGTGGCGTCGTCCCTGAACTTGCATCAAGAGCACATCAAAAAATTATTGTAAAGGTTGTTGACGAAGCTTTAAATTCAGCAGGAGTTAAAAAAGAGGAACTTAATGGGATTGCCGTAACCTATGGACCTGGGCTTATTGGTT
>JBKBWH010000265.1:0-2435 GCA_046289115.1 Candidatus Kryptonium sp. | reverse complement strand
TCTTATTTAAACAGTGCTTTCATCCCCCTCAAAAACTCGGGCAGGGTGTATTTAGGGAATCTTGGCCAAGTTATTACGACTACAATCACAATCCAAACAATAAGTAACATTCCATATGTAGGGGCATATTTTAATGCGACTAAAATCATCATACCATACGGAGGCGCTTGAAAAGCCCACGCTAAATATTCTGACTTGAAATACCACAAAAGAAATGCACCAAGAAGAATATATCCAAAACCAATAAACGGATTAATTAAATTTGAAAAAATTAGAAAAAGCCAACATCCAAGTGAAACTGTAGCATCGGCTGTCAAATCATGTCTCCCCACCCAAGTTTGAACTTTTCTTGGGTCAAGTCGTGAAATTGGACCATCCAACAAATCAGTCACCCATGCGATCCATAAAAAAATTGAAGCCAATGGAACACCGCTACTCGGTTCAAGGGTTGAGAACCTCACAATGTAAAGACCGATCAAAAATCTAAGCGTTGTTAAGATATCAGCTACAAGTTTTAGACCAAGTGTGATTTTCATTTTAATGTCAATCTTCTATTTTGGTGGAGTTAAAATAAAAATTTTTCAAAAATTATTCCGATGATGAGCAAACTTGAAAAATAAAGCTGAAGTTTAGCAGTTAATAAATCAAGGAAGGTAAAATTTACAAGCGCTTGATTGAACGAAACCTTGATATTTTTCACTGCAACTGGCAATGTTAGAAATGAAAGTATCGCAAGGGTAGGTAAAAATCTTTCAAAAATGAAATAAACCATCAATAAATACGCAAGTAAAACAAGGAAGGCGTAATAATAACTTGAAGCCCTAACCCCTATAACACCAGCAAAGGTTTTATATCCAGCTTCAGCGTCCTCTCTGATATCTCTAAAATTGTTCCCATGCAAGATCGCCGTCGTCAAAAGCCCAATTGGAATTGAAAGGATAACAGGAATTAATGAAATCTCTTTTGCCTGAATATAGTAAACACCAAGCGTCATAATAGGTCCAAATGCCAGAAAAACCGCAAGGTCGCCGAGCGCTCTATATTTAAATCCAACTGGTGGAGCGGTGTAAAAAATTCCAAGAATTAAGCCCGGGATTATAAAATACAAAACTTTATAATCAACAGCGAACACAAAGTAAAACCCTATAACAAGAGATATCAAAAGTAAACTTAGACCCAAAAGCAAATGATGTTTTGGTTTCATTAAACCATCTACAAGAACACGGCTTGAACCAAGCACTTTCCATGTGTCAGCACCACGAATATAATCAAAGTAATCACTCAAAACATTTACAGCAGAATGTGCAATTAAAAGCCCAAAGAATACGAGAAGAAACAACGGAATTGAAACATGCGGGGCTATAAAAGTTCCAAGCAAAACTGGTGCAATTGTAGCTGGGAACGCAAATGGTCTTACCGCTTTAAAAGCAATTTTTAAAAAGTTATATCTCGTTTTTAATTCTGTTTGAAAAATCTTTAACACTTCATCTGTCACCTCAATCTCAGCTCTCGGTTTCCATTCCTCAGTGAAATCGGAAATGTAAAGTTTTGTTGGTCTTATTTTAAAAACTGTGACACCAGGGATTTTTTTAGCGTATACCACAAGTTCGATTGCTTTTCTAAAAATTATACTTCGCTCTGGTACTTCTGTTATGTCCCCAAGCATTTCAGCAATTCCCTCACCCTGAATGAACCTATCCGGAACACCATGTTCAATCACGAAAAAGACATGTGGATTTTCAATGATGTTTGAATAATTTTTACCTCTCTCAAGCGCAACATAAATATATCCATCTTCCTCACCGAAATAAACTTTTCCAGCCCAAACCTTTCCATCTTTACCACGACTTACAAGGGTAAGAGTTTTATTTTCTTCAAATACTTTTTTTGCTGCTTCGAGATATCTTTTGTGCTCACCCTGCATCGCAGCTAAAACTTTGTTTTAGAATTGCGTTAAGGAAACTTATCTAAATTTAACCATGTCTTAAAAATAAAACAATCAAAAATTGTTTTTATATTTGGCGATTCTTTAAATTTTCACAAAAAACGCTCTTAAAAATATGCCATTGTTCATCGAAAGAAAGAAATGGCTCGGAAAAGACAAAGAAGAAATTGAAAAAGAATGGCAAGAGCGTGGCTTTACAACCGACATCTGGATTGATCCACCTGGGCAAAGATGGGAAAATTTTGTGCACGACACTGATGAACTTGTAACACCTTTAAATGCCACGCTTGAAATTGAATGTGATGGAGAAGTAGCAGAGTTAAATCCAGGGGATGAATGGTTCATTCCGCGAGGCGCAGTTCATTCCGTCAGAAATAAAAGTAATGAAATAGCATATTGGCTTTATGGATATAACATATCAAAAACAAAAGCATAACTAAAAATGGAATACAGACAATTTGGGCAAACTGAAATTCAAGTCCCTGTTATA
>JBKBWH010000264.1:0-2438 GCA_046289115.1 Candidatus Kryptonium sp. | reverse complement strand
CCCTCAATTTCAGTTTCAAAAATTTCATTCGCCATCTCGCTTGCGAATAAAATGTTAAGCTTTTCATCCAGGACCACAAGCCCAGCTGGTGTCAGATGGACAAAAGTTCTATATTTTTCCTCGGACTCTTTCAACCTTGAGATTAAAAGCAAATTTTCAACCCCGATCGCAATCTGCTGGGATAATGTGTCAAGCAATGAAATTTTATTTTCGTCAAAAGATATTTCATCTCTTTTGTAGGCTAATTCAATAGAACCAACAAAATTTTCTCTGGAGCGAAGGGCAACTTCTACGAAAATTTTAAAATCATGTTTAAAGATTTCACTTCTTATCTTCGTGCTTTCTTTTGAAATGTTTTGATAGATCATCAATTTTTGGTTGATTATCTCCGTTGCGAAGTCATCGCCGAGCTTAAGAGTTTTATATTTTTCGAATATGTTTTCAGCCCCAGTTTTCAAAAAAGAGAATAATAAATCAAAACTGTTAGTGTAGGGGTTATAGATGTAAAAGTTTACAGCATCGGCGTCAAAAAGCTTAACAATATGTTTTGAGATTTGCTTGAAGAGATATTTTATATCCCTTGAAGAGCTTAAGGCTGATAAAATTAAATTTATCGTTTCAAGTTCTTCGCTTTTCTTTTTAATCTTGTCGTATGCATCGCTAAGTTCAAGTAGCTTATCTTCTAGTTTGTTGACAAGTCTTGCATTGTACTCAGCGAGGTATGTAAATTCATCTATTTTAACTTCGGGATGTGCTTTCCTTGATTTGCTCTTTCGAATTACATTATTTATCCTTTTTAGAATCTCGTTGAATTGAATCGGTTTTATTATGAAATCATCCGCCCCCAGCTTGATCCCGAAAACCCTGTCTTCATTTGAAATGTAACTTCCCGTGAAGAACACAAATGGGATCGAATTTAATTCTGGATCTGATTTAACCTCGTGGCAAAATTTAAATCCATCCATAACCGGCATCAAAATATCCGATATTATCAACGCAAAATCTTTCCTCGTCCTTAAAATTTCAAGTGCTGTTTTACCGTTCTCCGCCTCAATTACATTAAATCCGGATTGGGTTAGAAGATCAGCAAGTAATTTCCTCGCTTCGGTATTGTCGTCAACAACAAGTATATTCACCTTTCAAACATTCTTTTGATTTCTTCTTCTGTGAGTTTAACAAAGGGCTTTTCATCGTTGATTTTTGAACTCTGTCTTCGTGAGCTCAAAATTTTTAAAAATTCTTCTGAAGAAAGCCTGCTTGCGCCACATGCTTTCGCACAGTTTATTATTTTGTTATCAGATGAAACGACAATAAAATTTGATCTTTCGTTCAAATTTTTGCTCATTATAATTTTTTTGATCTCGTCATCAGCTTTATTCGGTGGTGTTGAAAATATAACCCTTACTTTCGGAGTTGATAACGATGAGGGTATGTTAAGGTTTCCGTCAAATACGAGGATGCATCTATCTTTTAAGTTCGAAAAGAAATCGGAGAGGATTGAAACGAGAGATTCTCTTGCAAGCTGTGGATTTTCAAGAAAGGTTTCTCTCAATTTTTCCGATTTATGAATTAGGTTGTAGCCATCGATTATGTAGGTTTTTTGGTTCAAATGCTTGAATTAATTTTGTTGCTGAAAACGATGTTGAGAAGTTTATTTGTGAAGAATGCAGCTGTAAAGTTTGGATATTCAAGCCCTGGCAACGGACAGAGCTCAACGATGTCAAATCCGACTATATTCTTTTGTTTGCTTACCTTCTTAAGAAGCTCAATTGTTTCGTCCCAGTATAGACCATTGGGGACAGGTGTTCCAACCGCTGGCATAACGCTTGGGTCAAAGTAATCAAGATCAAATGTTATGTAGACATGCTCTCCAAGTTCGGAGACGACCATATCCTGCCATGTTTTTCCATTTTTATTATATTTGCCGGATTTTATCTCCCACGCGTAAAATGTTTTTATTCCGTTTTCTTTTATAAATTTTGCCTCTTCAACATCTTGTGCTCTTATCCCAACCTGAACAAGATTTTTGTTGAACTCATAAACACGTGCAAGGGCGGAGGCGTGGCTGTATTTATTTCCTTCATATTCATCTCTGAGATCGGAGTGAGCGTCAAAGTGAAGAATTGTTAAGTTCGGATAAATTTCTGAATATGCCTTGATGGCACCTATTGCTATTGTGTGTTCACCTCCGATTGTAACAACGAATTTACCCTTGTTTAAAAGTTCAAGAACGGTTTTGTATATCATTTCAATAGCGTTTACATCTTTTAAATCTGTGAAGTCGAGCGGTTCAATTGTTGATATGCCAACTTCTCGATAAAGTTCAATGTTAAATTCTTCGTCATAGAGTTCAACCTGATGTGATGCTTCAAGGAGTTTTTCAGGACCTAAGATTGTGCCTTTTATATAGCTTGTTGTGTGTTCATATGGAACGGGTA
>JBKBWH010000263.1:0-2472 GCA_046289115.1 Candidatus Kryptonium sp. | reverse complement strand
TACCAAACAACCTCTGCCTGAAGACTTCGTCTGATTCAATTAGTTCTGGCAATTTTTTAATTATTTCCTCAGCCTTCATTATTTTCTTTGTCTTCATATTTTGCTCACTTATTTAATTATAACAAATTTACCTCGCTTTATCTCACCAGTTTCAAGGTCTTTGACCGTAAAAAGATAAAGTCCCGTTGCGATTGCCTGGTCATATTTTGATATTAAATCCCAAGCATGTTCACCACCTGAAAACTTTTGAGTTCCATCGGAATAACTTTGGAACCATCGAATATCTGAACCATCATATGAATCCGCATCATGTATAAATCTATCAACTATATCACCAGCGAGCGTGTAGATTGTTATTTCACATTTCCTCGGCAAATTATAAAAGTAAATCTTTCTTTCGCGTTCACCACCTGAACCATCCCATATTGCTTTCGCATAATACGGATTTGGGTAAACACCAACTTCTTTTGATTTATCAGATGTTGGAAGTGAACCCGGAACCACCCTTTTTAAAACTCTGACGCTTGATTGACTCGGAATTCCATTTATTGGATCACCCTCATCAAACGCTTCAACTCCAAAAATATATTGCCAACCGTTAAGCAAGTTTTCAACCGTGAATTTGTAATAATACTTTACTGTGTCATCTGGAAATGTTACAGGTTCCGAAAGCTTTATTGCGCCAAATCCTGTATTAAAGCCGACATCGTTTCCGGGTTTGTCAAATTCAGCAAGCAAAATATACGGGTCTTCACCAGACTTAACATAGCCGATGTCAAAACCATGTTTTGTCATGTAAATTCGATATCCTTCAAAATCTTTTTTGTTTAAAACAGGGTCAATCACATCTTCAACCGATTTATCCCAGTATATATCAACTTTTCTATCCCCGGGGATCACCTTTACTTTTGGCGGTGGAAGTATCGTTGGGAAGATAAATCTTGTTATCTTTCCATCGCCATCAAAGTCCTCACCTGAGTCAAGAATGCCGTTTCCATTTCTATCTTCGCCGTTATAAGTCTTCTGAGCCCATATAGCACTTTCAATTAAGAGTTTTTTGCTCAGTGGTGTATCTTCGGTCTGTGGATCGTTTCCATATTTTTTAGCGCAGATGACGGCAAACGCAACCTTGACGGAATCACCAGGATGTAGAGTTGGAAAAGGCCCAACAGATAAAAGTGTATATCTATTTCCGGGTCGTTTCAAATCTGGAATTTTTACCGCTGGAAATGGAAATCTCATCTTGTCATATCTCTGTTGATCATTTATTGGGGATATTAAATCGGGATCGCCTGTGCTCGCTCTAAATTGCCACACTTGATAAACCGTATAATTATTCAAACTATCAAGGGAACCACCAAGCAATGGTTCAACCCCAAGAAGTTTTATTCCGATATAACTATCTGTTGGTCCATCCGTTGGTCTGTTTTCAGCATCAAATGCGTAATGAAGTCTTAAACTATCGATATAACCAAGCCCTGTCCCAGAATAAAAAACAGAACCTTCGGCGGGAAACCTATAATTCGTATTTCTAACGACAAGATCCGTAACAAGTCCAACATATAAACTTTCAATTGGAACATCTACGACATTTTTTATTGTAAAATTTAAAATGACAAAATTATCTGCGATTGAATACTGCCATGCATATGTTTCAAAGCGAACCGAGACCCCAAGCGGATTATGCCCAGAAATTGGTTCACCAGTGAGTGGATTTATCGTGTTTGTATCTGTGAACTCACAGTAAAAATCCTGATGACTTATAGCATCGGGGCTGTAATACCTTGACTCAAGCAAGCTTGAGCGCTCGTATAAACCTTGATCGATAGGCTGTGTAAATTCACTTGAGAAGCGTCTGTCGTTGGTAGCGGTTGTCACAGTTAACCCGCTTTTTCCATATCCTCCAACCCATAGCCCACCGTTGAAAAGATGCTCAATTCTTGTTCTGACAGGTTTTATAGGAAACTCGCAAGAAGGTTGAGATGGCCAAAAGGATGGGTTAAAACCATTTCCAATTTGACCATAGGAATTTACAGCAAGCCCAATTCTTCCAATGTTTGTTGCACGATTGTCTTGAGGTTTTTGTGCGAGAATTAAAGAGGGCAAAATAAGGAAAAGCAAAAGTTTTCTCATCTCAAACGAATTTATGTTTTTCATCGCGTCGCAGTTAAAATTTAAAAAAAATACATGCTTAAAAAAAATTATGCGCCATCGTATGTTTTTTGTTCTCTCACCAACTAATGTAAGCACAAACCGAAGTTTTTTCTTTGGCTTGTTTAAAATTGCCGAATTTGATTTTTTGTGATCGAAGATTTAAATTTGAAAAAAATCAGGATTTTAGCGGGAAACGATGACCAAGGAAGAAAGTAGAGATATAGAAAAACTCAAAGAAAGCAATCTTATCAAGATAGATATCCCAATTGTTGGGATGAGTTGTGCAAGTTGTGTTTTGAAGGTTCAAAACAACCTGCT
>JBKBWH010000262.1:0-2486 GCA_046289115.1 Candidatus Kryptonium sp. | reverse complement strand
TTTCCCTCACCCTCTTAGGCAAGGGAAGGTGTTCCCCCAAAAACTCCTTCATCATTTCAACATTGCGATAAGCATTGCTCTCGTGAAGTTCAAAAAGGAAACCTAAAAGGGCAAAGGTACTCCGTCATTTGAATTTTGGAAAAGCAAAGTGTAAAGTTTTTCAAGTTTCTCCTTCTCTTCCTTTCGTTTTCTTTCCTCCTCCGCGCGAATCGTTTCTGTAATATTATCCAAAAGTAAATACCCGTAAACCAAAAGTACGATTATACTCAATGCAATAAGTCCATAAGTAAAATAAAGCTCATCCAAAACAATTGCCGTTACGCTTTTTAACGGAGATGTAACAACTATTTTAAGTTCCTCCCCACCGATCTTAAGACTTGAAAAACCAGCAAGTTGCTCCGGATAATCTTTCAACCTGTATCTTATAACACCTGACTCTTTCACAATTACCGAATCCACATAACTAAATGGACCAAGACCCTTACCCTGTGGAATATGACAATTTAAACAAGATTTATCTACAAATTGCGCACGCCTTAAAATCATCTCAGGATGAGAGGAATGAAAAACAAGGGTTTTGTCCCCACTTATAATCCAAACATTGTAAAGTTTAATCTCTGGATCAACTACTCTAATAAGGGAACTCATCAATGAGTCTATCTCAATCGTATAAGCTATTGCACCCAAAAATTTACCATTTTCGTGAACAGGTGAAATAAGAAGTGAAAGCGGTTTTTTATACAAAATCCCACCACTTGTATCAAACGAAATGATTGGGGTATATAAGCTATCCTTCCAAAATTTTATTAACTTTTCCCAAAACCCCGAATTCCTATAATCTTTACCAATCGCCTCACTAAATGTTGAGTAAATAATTTTACCATTTTCATCAAATACAGAGATAGAACCAACATGATATCGTTTCAAGTACCGATAATAGGAATTTACATCATCTTCCATCTGTTTTTTAATCCTTCGTCTGATGGATTCAAACGATGATAAAACTTCCAGACCTTGTTTCCTTGCCTGGAAGTAACCTTCCAGCGAACTTGTAATTTGCTTTGCTATTAAAACTCGCTGTTTCCCCCCTATATCTATAATGCCATTTTTAATCCTTTCATTCAGATAAAAAACAACCCCTACAACGAGAAGTAAAATAAAAACAATAACAATTGATAAAATTATGTTGGTCCGTTTTTGCTTCATCTTCTCTCTCTACATAATCCTAATAAAAAAATATAAAAAATAAGATTTCCTGTCAAGTATTAAATAGACAAATTCTACCACAGTTTGAAACACGTACTCGAGCGAAAAATAAATCTATAAATTTCACTTTTCTTTAAATCACTCGGGATGACGAAATAAATCAAATCAGCATCTTTTCCTTTTTCAATGCTACCACAAGTATTGTCAAAGCCAAGCGCTTTTGCTCCATTTAAAGTTGCAATTTTTAACAGCTCCTCATCACTTATATTTTCGTAAAATTCCCGTGCAAACCTTAATTCATTTAAAATGTTCAAATCCCTATTGCTCGCCATGCTGTCGGTTCCTATGCAAACATTTATGCCGTGATCAAGGAATTTTCTAACTGGTGCTTTCCCAACTTTTAAAAAGTAATTACTTCTTGGGCAGGTGCAAACGCTGACATTTCTTTCGCTCAAAATTTTAATATCTTCATCATCAACATTCACACAATGAACCGCAAGCGTGTTTTCATCCAAAAAACCGATTTTATCAAGATATTTAACAGGTGATACCCCAGGTGGGCTCCATGAATGGTCAAATCCATTTCTTTGAATCAAAAAAGTGCGAAAGAAACCGGTGCCATTTTTTATAAATTCAACCTCGTCAACTACTTCCGCAAGATGTACACTTGTTTTTGAATTTGCATTAAAATTTTTTATTAACTTGAACAAAGCCCCAGAAACGGAATACGGAGCATGTGGCGCTAAAGAAATTCTAAATTCCCTTTGTAAATTATGTCTTTCCACTACCTTGCTCACATTACCGACAAGATCTTTTATAATGTTAAAAAATTCCATCCCCCTTTCCTCAACAAATGAAATTAATTCAATAAATACCTGAACTTTCATCGGCACTTTTAGAAGCATTGTTATCAGCCGTCCCGTGTTTGAGACATCTCCAACTGCAACCGTTCCCGAATTTACCATTTCCTTGATTCTTTTCCTTACCTCTCTTTTCCAGCTTTTCTCCAACAAAGTTTTGATAAACTTCATCTTTCCAAAGATCCCCTCAACATTAAACATCTTTCTCCTTTGCTCAACAATTTTATAAAGCCAATCTTTGAAATCTTTAAATTCACTCTTCATTTTAATGCCTGACAATTCAAGATGAGTGTGAGCGTTTACGAATCCGGGCATTATCAATGCATTTTTCAAGTCAATTTTTCTTTCAACATCCTTAAACTTTGAATTAATTTCCTCTCGATTCCCAAAATCAATGATTTTATTTCCATAAACAACAAT
>JBKBWH010000261.1:0-2504 GCA_046289115.1 Candidatus Kryptonium sp. | reverse complement strand
GGTAAATATGTTGATGTTAAGAAGATGGTTTTGGTGAGGTAAATGAAATGTGAGTTATCTCACTTGACTTTTATTGAAAATGTTATTAACTTTGAATTGAAAAATAAAACCGAACATAAGGTAAGCTATGAAAAAAGCACTTTTTATATGTTTAGTTCTGACTTTTATGTTAGCAATGGCTGGCTCAGTTGTTGAATATTTCACCGCACAGAGTCAAAATGACAATATCATCGTGAGATGGAAAACCTCAGATGAGACAGGGGTCCAAAAATTCATACTTGAAAGAAGCATAAATCAAATTAATGAATTTTTCAAACTTGCCGAGATAAGTCCAAAGGGGAACAATTCAATCTATGAATATGTTGATGCATCTGCGTTTAAACAAATGGATAATATCTACTTATACAGATTGCAAGTCGTGACAAATAACGGCTCATTCTATGTCGGTCCAATAACGGTACTCCACAAAGTATCAAGTGTAAAAAGGACTTGGGGAAGCATAAAGGCGATGTTCAGGTAAGTTTAGATTTTGATTGAATTTAACGATTTTATTTTTTAATTTAATCCCGACCTTGTGTCGGGATTTTTTATTTATTAACAAATGAAACGAGAGATGTTAAAGATAAACAGAACCGTTGTGCTTGCATCTGCATCCCCGAGAAGAAAGAACCTATTGAAACAAATTGGTTTAAACTTCATCATTCATCCAAGCGAAATTGAAGAAGACCTGCTTCAAGAAACCTCACCCGAAGAGCATGTCCTCATACTCTCAAGAAAGAAAGCACTTGAAGTCGCAAAAAATTACAACGACGCGTTGATAATTTCAGCGGATACAATTGTCGTTCTTGATGGTGAAATTATAAACAAACCCAAAGATCCCGACGAAGCAAAGCAAATGTTAAAAAAATTGTCGGGAAGAACACACAAGGTTTACACAGGTTTTACGATTCTGGATACAAAGACAAATAAAATTTACTCTGACTTTGAAGTCACAGAGGTTAAGTTCAGAGAGATAGAAGATGATGAGATTGAAGAATATGTTTCAACTGGCTCACCTCTTGATGAGGCTGGAGCATACGGAATCCAAGATGATTATGGAGCTGTATTCGTTGAAAGGATCAATGGTTGTTTTTACAATGTCGTCGGCTTCCCGCTTACAAAGTTTTACCTTGCAATGAAAAAATTTTTATCTGATGATTGAAAATCTTCACAAAAAAATTCTTACTTCAATTTTTATTGGCATCTTAATCCTTGTCCTCCTCACGATATACGCAAACTTTGAAAAACTTCTTCTAAGTTTAAGAGATTTTAAATGGATTCTCATCATCCCAATCTTAACCTTTTCAATTTTAAACTACCTCGTTCGCTTCCTTCGTTGGGAGTTTTATTTAAGAAAAATTGGCATAAAAATTCCCTTATCTAAAAGTTTCCTAGTCTTCACAAGTGGTCTTACAATGTCAATCACGCCCGGAAAATTTGGAGAGGCATTGAAATCATATTTGCTTAAAATTACGGATAATATCCCGATATCTCGGACTGCTCCAATAGTCGTCGTAGAAAGATTGAACGATTTTATTGCTCTTGTTATATTAGCTTTGTATGGTTCGTTTTATTTCAACTATGGGGAGAAAATAACTCTTGGCGTCGGATTTGCAATTCTCGGCGGAATTTTCATACTAAGCGAGAAAAAAATTTTCTACATTATACTTGGAAAAATGAAAAAGATAATCGGAGATAAATTTATAACCAGGATTCACACCGCTTACGACAGCGCACTTGTGCTAATTGAACCAAAGGTTTTAATTCCATCAATTTTAATCACAATTGTTTCTTGGCTTTTTGAGTGCATAGGCTTTTATCTTGTAACTTATGGATATTCTATGGATATCTCACTTAATCTTGCGACTTTCATTTATTCATTTTCAACGATTGCAGGTGCAATTTCAATGCTACCTGGTGGACTCGGACCTACAGAAGGAAGTATGACCGGTCTTTTGATCTTAAATAAAGTTTCAAAAGATATAGCTGTTGCGACAACCATAATAATTAGATTTGCAACGCTTTGGTTTGCAGTTGCTATTGGATTGATCTCGCTTTATGCTTTTCAAAAAAAGATAGAAAAGTTTAAAAATGATTGAAGGAGTAAAAGAAAGCGTAAAATACATTAAAACAGTTATAAACGACTTTCAACCAGAAATAGCGATAATTCTCGGCTCCGGACTTGGCGATATTGCCGAAGAGTTTGAAAACAAAATAAAAATTAAAACAAGCGATATACCAAACTACCCACTCCCAACCGTTGAAGGGCACGCCGGAAATTTAGTTTTTGGAAAGATAAATAATGCAAATGTTCTCGGATTTCAAGGTAGAATTCACTTTTATGAATTTGGAAAAATTGAAAAAGTTGTTTACCCTATTGTTGTAGCTTATGAACTTAGAGTTAAAATTTTAATTGTCACGAACGCATCAGGTGGGTTAAACAAAAATTTCAAACCCGGCGATTT
>JBKBWH010000260.1:0-2510 GCA_046289115.1 Candidatus Kryptonium sp. | reverse complement strand
CACTTCAAAACATAGCGCAGTTCTATCTTTATGTTCAGGACATTATCATACCAATTGAAAAACTTGGTCCCATTTTCGAAACGATGCGGAAGCTCATGGAACGAACTTACTCAATTTTAATCTCAGCAAAATCACCACTTGAATTTGCATTCGTCGTTCTTGTTGTAGCATTTACACCTGCCATATGTGAAGAGTTTTTATTCAGAGGTCTTGTCCAACACAACTTATCAAGGGCGAGCAATCACAAACTTGGTTTTATTATAACGGGCGTCATCTTTGCAATGTACCATACAAATCCGTTTAACTTTATCCCTTTAGTTGCGCTTGGAATTTATTTCGGCTACCTTGTACATAAATCCGGAAGCATATATCTTTCAATAGTCGCTCACTTTGTAAATAATTTCAGCGCTGCTTATCTTTATTATGCCATCGGATCAGAAGGTATAATTCCCAGTAATAGTGTATCTCTATTTATAACGATGTTTTTCTCGACAGCGATTTTCCTTGCTTCGATTTACATTTTTGAAATTTTACATATAAACAAAACCCAAAATTAAACAAAAAATGCCAAAGTGTCCACTTTGTGGATTCGTATATCCAGAAGGCGTAACCGTTTGCCCTGATTGTAATATAAACTTAATCGACGAAAAGCCCGAAATATGTATATATTGTGGTGCTGAAATTGAACCAGGGTTGCCCTATTGCCCTGAGTGTGGTAAAATTTTTCTAACAAGGATTTTTGAACCCGAAGATGAAATCGAATGCGAAGAACATTTTGATAGACCAGCTGTTGGAATTTGTGTTGTGTGCGGAAAGCCTGTTTGCAAAGAGTGCGCAATTGAAGTTGGTGGCAAAATCTATTGCAGAGAAGGAAACCATAAACAATATAAAGATGAATGGTCGATCGTCTACACAACCCAATACGAATATGAAGCTGAGATGCTGAAAGCGAATCTTGAAAGCGCCGGCATTCCCTGCGTCGTTTTCTCTACAAAAGATCACACTTACTTTATGACGGTCGGCTTCGGAATAGTTAAAGTGCTCGTCCCCAAAGACAAAAAAGAAACGGCACTTAAAATAATTGAAGACCTTAGATATAGCGATGAAGATTATTACGAATAAAAATTAGGTGAAAAATTGAGTAATCTCACCATTCGAGTCTTGGTTGCAGTTGTTGGCATACCTTTAATAATCCTCATAACGCTTTACGGAAAATTACCTTTTTTCGCTTTCATTCTTGTAATATCTACCCTTGCAACATATGAATATTACAAGCTTGCCAATCGCAAAAATTCATCGCCAATTGTTCCAATTGGGTTGCTCACTATCTTTACAATTGATTTAATTTTTTACTTTGGCAAAGTTCAACATTTAATATCACTTTTCATTTTAATGATCCTTCTAACCGGGCTTGTTGAACTGTTTAGAAAGCCAAAACCTAATGAATGGTCAGCTATTTCAAATCTTGCGACGACCCCATTTCCCATTTTTTATATTGGGCTATCGCTTGGGACATTGATCGGGTTGAGAGAAGCTAAATATTTTGACTATTTCAAAGGTGGTGTTTTTATAATTTCAATCTTTGCAATAATATGGATTTGTGATACGGCAGCGTATTTTGTCGGCAAATCTTTGGGGAAACGAAAACTTTATGAAAGGGTGAGTCCGAACAAAACAGTTGAAGGGTTTATCGGAGGTTTAATTTTTGCTTTCCTATCATCTTTCATAGCAAAGTATGCCATGTTTAATTTTCTAACAATCTATGATGCAGTTGCAATTGCAATAATCGTTGGCGTTTTTGGACAACTTGGTGATCTTGTTGAATCTTTAATTAAAAGGGATGCCGGTGTTAAAGACTCATCAAACATAATTCCGGGGCATGGTGGTGTTTTTGACAGATTCGATAGTTTGATTTATGTTGCTCCGCTTGTTTATCTTTATTTTACAACTTTAAAATAAATTTCGCATTCATGTGAGAAACGGAAGGAAAAAAATACATGTTTTGACGCTTGGTTGCCCTAAAAACCTTGTCGACTCTGAAATTTTAATAAGCAGATTGAAAGACAATTTTAAAATCGTTGAAAAGCCTGAAAAAGCTGAAATTTTGATAATAAATACATGCGGTTTCATCGAGTCCGCAAAGCAGGAATCAATAGATAAAATTTTTGAGGCTATCTCACTTAAAGAGAAAGGAAAGTTAGAAAGTGTTTATGTAATGGGTTGTCTATCCGAACGATATAAAAATGAACTTGAGAAAGAGATACCAGAGGTTGATAAATTTTTCGGCGTTGAACAATTTGCCGAGATTTTAAATGAGCTCAGAGCCGATTATAAATACGAACTGCTTGGGGAAAGAGAAACTTTAACGACTGGGCATTTCGCTTATCTTAAAATCTCCGAGGGCTGTGATAATCCCTGCTCTTTTTGTGCCATACCTTTAATTCGTGGAAGATATGTGAGCCGTCCGATGGAAGGGATAATAAAAGAAGCAGAAAAACTTGCATGGAAAG
>JBKBWH010000025.1:0-13665 GCA_046289115.1 Candidatus Kryptonium sp. | reverse complement strand
TTTTCTCAGCGATCGATAAAATTCATTAAAACTTGAACCCGTTGTCGTAACTGAATATTGTGGGTAAAGTGGAAGGAGGATGATTTCTTGTGAGTCATCTTTGAGCGCCATCTCAAGCGCCTCATTTATCATCGGACGCCAATATCTCATACCAATGTAAACTTTGCAATCAAGCGATGGTTTAAGCTTTTTCTCAAGAAGTTTAGCTTGAACGAGCGTGTAACTTAAAATTGGTGAGCGACCCCCAATCTGCTGGTAATATTTTACAACTTTTCTCGCTCTAAATTTTGAAATTAAAAAAGCAAAAATTTTTTGGGTTACTCGAGAAAATGGAAATTCAAATATGTCAGGGTCTGAAAATAGATTGAATAGAAATTTCTCAACATTTTTTGTTGAATCTGGTCCACCGAGGTTTAAAAGAATGATTCCGTATTCTGGCATTTTGAAATCACCTTGAGTTTTTCACTATCTTTCCATCTTTCATCACAAACTTAACATCTTTGAGAACAGTTATATCTTTTAGCGGATCACCTTTGACGGCAATTATATCAGCAAGTTTTCCTGGTTCAATGCTTCCAATTTTATCTTGCCATCCGAGAAGTTCAGCTGCAACGCTTGTAGCTGATTTAATTGCATCCATTGGTTTCATTCCATACTTAACCATAAGTTCAAATTCCTCCGCATTCGAGCCATGTGCTTCCGTTAAATCGCTTCCAAAAGCAATTTTGACTCCAACCTTCAAAGCTCGTTTAAATGTCTCTGCGTGAAGTTTAACTGTATTCTCAATCATTTTTTTAACCTCGGGACTTAAATCCCCTCGCTTTGACCAACGGTAATAGGCAAGCAATGTTGGGCAATAATAAACTCCTTTTTCCTTCATAAGTTTAAGCGTCGGTTCATCAAGATATAAACCGTGCTCAATTGAAGCAACGCCCGAATTTACAGCCTTTTGTGCAGCAATTGATGAATAACAATGCGCAGCAACTTTTACATTCATTTTATTTGCTTCTTCAACAATTGCTTTAAGTTCATCATCCGAAAATGTGAGATACCATGTTAATGAGTCGGCAACCTCACCACGTTTTCTTCTTGAATCTGCGTATATCTTTATCCAATCAGCTCCATATTTTATCTGTTCTCTCACTGCCTTCCTTGCTTCATCAACCCCGTCAACAAGTTGTGCACCTGTTGGAACTTGTATCTCCCACGAGTATCCCATAAGTGCGTATCCACCTGTGACGGAAAGTGCTCGAGTTGAAACTTGCATCCTCGGACCGGGAATTATGCCTTGATCAATTGCTTTTTTTAAATCAACATCTGCATACCCAGCTCCCTCGGTCTCAAGGTCGCGAACGGTTGTAAACCCAGCTTCAAGGGTTTGTCTGGCGTGAACAACCGCTCTTATCGTCCGATACGGAATTGATTCTTTAAGAAGCTGATCATCATAACTCCCCTCGTGGAGGAAAAAATGAACATGGGAATCAATTAATCCCGGCAAAACGGTCATATCCGAAAGGTCAATTATATCTGCGTTTTCAGGAATCTTAAAATTTCCAACCCTTTCAATTTTGTTCCCACTTATTAAAATTAAAACATTTCTCTTGACCTCATCGCTTTTGCCGTCGATTAAAGAGCCACATTTTATAACAGTGGGCTTCTCTTGGGATAGGGTGATAAAAAGGGGGATTAAAAGTAAGTAAAGTATTTTTTTCATTTCGTTTTACGATTTTATTTTGAATTTCAATCTAAAATATAACTCAAACAATTGAATAAATTCAAGACAAGTCTGTGCTTCGGTTGATGGTACCTGCTTAATCGGTGATTCTTACAAATTTCAAGATTATAAAGTTTTAATTTCATTCGCCAGAGGTTGACAGAAAGTATATTTTTTATTAATTTTATTAAAAAAATTTTTGGGCAGAGGCGTGAAAAGAGTTATATCCCTTTTGGCTTTTTTATTTTGGGTAATAGCTCAAGGGGTTTTTTCTCAAGTTAGGGAGTTTTTCATTTATATCCATCCCGATAGCTTGTATCTTCTCTATTCTCGCAGTATATGGGACAACACATGGATTCCAATGAGATTTGTTTCCAATGGTTCGCAATATCTGGGGGAAATTAGGTTTAAAGGGCATACCTCAAGATATTATCCTAAAAAACCTTTTTACATTAAGTTTAAGAAAGGGAATGAGTTTGAGGGATGGAGTAGGATGGGATTTAACGCGATGTATACAGACAAAGCGCTTATGCGCGAGAAACTTACTTGGGATTTATGGGAAGAAATGAGAATGATTGGACCTGAAACTTATTACGCAAACCTTTACATCAACGATGAAAATTATGGGCTTTATCTTTTCGTTGAAAGAATTGATGAAACATTTAAGCGCACTCCCCAAAAATTTGGTTTTAGCCCCGGTGGTTCAATGTATGAACCTTCGGATAACTATCACTGTGGTGATCTTTTTATCCCCGCCGATTCAAGCGACTACTACCGATGTTATGAGAAAAAATTCCTCGCTGATAGCAATTATTCCGATTTAATTCAACTAATTCGTGAAATAAATGAAACCCCAGCTGAAAATTTCCACGAATTTATCGAACAAAGATTTTTTAGTGAATCTGTTATAAACTGGTTTGTTCTTAACACACTTACACATATGGGTGACACATATAATAAAAACTACTACCTTTATCACGATTCAGTAACGGATAAATGGTTGATAATTCCATGGGATTACGACCTCTCGTTTGGGAGAGATGGAACTCAAGCGTTGCCGTATCCGATGAACTTGTTAAATGATAAGTTTAAATACTGGTATATGCTGCCATATCACGGGGTTGACAGTCCGTTGAAGACAAAATTTTTCCAGAATTCAACTCTTGTGAATAGATTTAAACAGAGGCTTGATTCAATGCTTGCGAATGTTTTTACAGAAGAAAAGATGAACAACTTGATTGATAATTATTATCAGCTAATAAAGGGATATGTTTACGCTGATAAATTTAAATGGGGAACAAATTCTGAATTTGAAGAACAAGTCGAAGCGCTTAGATATTATGTCACCGCGAGAAGACATTTTCTTTATAAGTGGCTCTCAAACTTTTGGCCGGGTGAAATAAATAAAGCGAGTTTGAGAATTGATAGAATAGATACAGTTTATCACTTTGTTGATAAGATAGGCAGATTGCTTTGCAGCATGTGGTTTTATGAAGCTCAAGAGCTTGATAGTGTTACGGTTATAGTTTATCCCGATAGTATTCATTCATATCTGCCCGCTGAGATATTGTCAGAAAACAAATTCGTTAAGAGAGTTTTTAAATTTATACCTTATCCAGAAAATGCAAGGTTTAGAGCCAAAATTAGAATTGAATACAAAGATGAAAGTGTAACAAGAACCGAAGTTAGACCCGGGGTAACCGACGAGAGATTATTAAAACTTCATTATTACGATGGAAATTCATGGCGTCAACTTGAAACATATGTTAATTCCTATGGAAATTTTGTTGTGATTAATAATTTGACCGAAAGAGAATTGAACTCAAATAATTCGTTTGTTTTGTTTATCCCTGTTGATTATAAGCATAGGTGGAACTTAGTCGAAACCTATACATGGGATAAACTAAATCGAGTTAGATTTTTCAACAGAAATATAGGTTATATTGTTGGTGAAACCAGTAGGTTTTTCTTGACGACGGACGGAGGAAATAATTGGGTGCAGAAGTCATTTGGAGCTCAAATATCACTTAACGATGTCGCCTATAGTGATTCTCTTGTTTTCTTTGTGGGGGATCAAGGTTTGGTTTATAAGGGCAGGATTGGGGATACGCTTCTGTCTCAAATTTCTCTTGGGACAAGGGAAAATCTGAAAAGTGTAAAGTTTTATAGAAATAGCTCCTATGGATTTATTAGGGGAGATAGCATCTATTATACCAGAGATGGGGGAAATACATGGACGAAGTTGAACTGGAAGTATGGCTACGAAACCGACATATTCAACCCTGATACATTTTTGAGTGTCAATGGAAATGAGATAATAATGTGGGGAGTTCAAAGCACCAATGTTAGTCGTTTCACTGTAAGTCAAGATACAACTGTGAAACTTTACAGGATTAAATATTTTGAACCGAGTTTTGTAGTTGCGATAAGCGATGATTCAGTTTATGTTGTTAATTTTATATCTGGCAAAGTTAGAAGTTCTGCTTTAAACCCGCCCGTTAAAGTTAATGATATAAAAATAATTGATACTTTGAAAATTTTCCTCGCTTGCGATGATGGAGTTATACTTTACTCAAATGATGGGGGAAGAAGATGGAATGTTCAACCAACAGGGATGAGGCGGGATATTTATTCAATTGATTTTGTTGACTCGTTAAATGGTTGGGCTACGGGAATATCTGGGTTAATTCTATCAACAAATCAAGGCGGGATTGTTAAAGTTGATGATAAAATAATTTCGCATATCCCATCAAAATTTAAACTTTACCAAAATTATCCCAACCCGTTTAATAGTTCAACTAGAATTATGTTTGAATTGCCGTATGAAACATATGTAGAGATCGAGATTTACGACATACTTGGAAGAAGGGTTGGAAAAATATTTGAGGGCTATAAATCATCTGGACTTCATTATGTCGATTTTAACGCTGAGACTCTGTCAAGTGGTGTCTATTTCTATAAGTTGAAAGCTGGCGGGAAGATGTTGGTTGGGAAAATGATGCTTGTTAAATAAATTTTTTATTCTAATGGTCAGGAAAATTTTCGTTCTATTGGTCACCTTTTGCTCTTTAATCAAAGCAGAGCAAATTCCTTTTACCGAATTTGGATATTCAGACATAGTTCTTCAAGGTCCTTCGCCAACCACAACATTATTCTTGAAAGTTGGTCGAAATGTAAATCCATCGTTGAGCTATATTGCCTTGAACATTTATATCTCCCCCGCTCTTGAATTAAAAAATTCTTTCTTAACATTTATCGTCTGGGACAAACCTCTGTTGACAGTTCGTCTAAGTCAAATTAGTGATCGAGTTGTAATACCGCTTGACAAAGTTGATTTAAGTTTTTCGGATTATGTTAAACTTGAGGTAAGAGGCTTTTTGCAAATAACCGGTGATAGATGTAAGGATATAGAAAGCAATGGGTTATATGTCATAATTGAAAAGACATCTTTTGTTGAGGTGCATTATATTAAACCTGTTGAAAGAAGAACGGACATACGGAGTTATATTGAACGCTTAAAAGGAGAAGTTTTTCTTGTCCTCCCAGATTTTTTAACCCCTACAGAAATTGAGGGAAGTGTTTGGCTCTATTCATTCTTAAGGAATAAGACTGGGCTTGAATTTAAAATAGCGACCTTTGGAACATTGCCTGATACTGTTTTCGACTTTATAGTAGTGTCAAGGTTCGATAAGATTCCAAATAAGTATAGGGAATTAATTTCTGGAAAATTTTTGCAAACTGATGGTTTGATATACCTTTTCACTGGCGCGATTAAAGGTGAAAATTTGAGAAGGGAGATTTTATTTTTGACTGGTTTCAGTGACGAGGGTTTGAGAAAAGCATTAATCGCGTTTTTAAATTTTGATATAACAGCTTCAACACCTAGTCCTTTTCTTTTGGTCCGCGAGGCTTTGGAATTGCCAAAACGCAGCCCAGCCCTTCCCCCCATTAAGTTAAGTTTTAAAGAACTCGGCTTCTCAAGCACTCAGCTTAACGGCATTGGGAACCTTGGTACAAATTATACTTTTAAAATATCAGAGTTTGGGGTTTCACCAGGAAAAATTACCATAAATGTATCTGCTACTTATTCCCCAGTGTTGAAGGAAACAGAGAGAGCATTTTTCAATGTGTATTTTAATGATGTTTTAATTGAAAGCAGACGTTTATCGGAAGAAGGTAAGGTGAATCATAAATTTACAGTAAACAGATTTAATTTAATGAAGGTTAATACGATAAGAGTTGAGTTTGTATTTTACCCAAATTCAGAGGAATGTAAAAATGCCATGTTTAATTTCTTCTGTAAAGTCGATGATGGATCTTCCTACATAGAGATTGCAGAATCTTATAAACCAGAGGTTCTTAATTTTGAGCATTTCCCGGGTGTTTTTGGTGAGGGTGAAACGATAGCCGTTCTTAGTAGAAAGATTACACTTGGGAAAATAGAAGCGTTAGCGAGGATAATTTATGCCATTAACTCGGGGTTAAAAAATTTATATCTTTATCCGCGCGTGCTCTATTCTGATCTCGTTGATAAAGCCATCTTAAAAGATTACAACATAATTGGAATTGTTGATCAAGATGATGATTTAATTAGTAAGTTTGACAATATACCAGTAAAACCGAAGTTAGGCTTTAGGCTCATAAGCGGTGGAACTGGGAAAGTTCTTTATGCTTTATGGGATACGACCTCAATTGGGATTGTACAAATTTTTTATGGGCAAGGAAATAATGCAGTTGTGTTAATCACGGGAACAGGTATTTACTCTGAAAAAAGAGTTCTTGATGCAGCAAAGGTGATCGAAAGAAAATATGATGTTGTGTCTGGGAATGTTGGAATAGTTGATTATGAAAAGGAATATTTCTTTAGAGTTGAAAGTAAATTGCTTAAAGTTAGATATGCGAGTGAGAAGACATTTATTGATTATTTCAACCAATATAAAGTTTTCCTCATCGGTTTTGCATGGCTTTTAATAATTGTGTTTTTCGTATACATTTTTATCCGCGGGAGACAACATGCAAAAAGGATGGCGGAAAGATGAGAAAAATTGTTTTAATTTTTTTGCTGCTGTTTCAATCTTGTACCGTTATTTACAGGATTGATCATAATGAGATCAAGTCGCTGAAACTTAAAATAAGAGATGAATTAAGAAAAAGGACAAGGCTTGGTTTGCCAACGCGACCCGATGGGTTTTGCTATGCTATTGACCTTGCAGAGATTATGGAAGCGGCGGTTAAAACGGATGATTCGGTTTTATTTGGTCAAGCTTATGAGATCTTAAAAAAGCATTATATAATTCGAGATTCTTGGGTAGATAGCGCTATCTTGTGGAGGTATAGGCCGGGTGGAATAATTGATGCTTCAGGAACTGCTGAAACGATTCATTGTGCTTATTCTATATTTCTGGCATATAAAAAATGGAAAAACGAAGAGTATAAACAAGTAAGTTATTCGCTTGCCAAGGCTTATATTAAACACGGTTTTATGTTGGATTCAAATCGTTTTCTTGTGAAAAATTATTTCAATTATCAAACCAGAACCCTTTCCGAAAACACATGGATGATAAATCAAAGGCCAGATGTATTAAAGATGATAGGCGAAGAAAACAGCGATCTCGATATGGTTAATAAAGCTAATATGATGTATAACGCCATAATTCGGGCTTATGTTAAAAATGGATTTTTCAATGAGATGTATGATCCGGGGATCGTTACTATGTTTGGTTTTTCGGATAATTATTTTTCTCCAAATGGAATGTACAAAGTGCTAAGCGGGCTTGATGTAGGTAGGTCAATTTATGTTTTTAATCGAAAGCCTTTAAACGAAATGATTAGATGGTTACAAAATGAAAGGAACGATTGGAGCAGTGTTTATAAGCTGGAACCCAGCGGTAAATTTGTTCCGTATTCTCATAATGGGCAAATATTTTATCTGTCCCTTGTTGAAGTTTCAACAATTTTAGAGGTGTTAAGTGAAACCGGGATAAAAGTTGACAGAGAATTTTATGTATTTTTGAACAATGAGTGGTTTATACCCAAATGTCGCGCAACGCTTTATCAAAACAGCCCCGAAAAAGACGAATCTTATTATTTTTCTCTTTCAAGAGCAACGAGAGCCATCAAAACAATTCTTGATGAAAGGTGAAAGCTGTGTATTTTAGAATTTTTATTTTGATGGTTAGCTTAGTTGTCAATTTATATTCAGGTGCGTGGACTCAAAGGAAAGGCAGGGCTTTTGTCTCGCTTTATTATTACTTCTATTACACCGATCGCTATTTTGATGACAATTCTAAGATTAAAACTTTTGATCACAACGGTGATTTCTATTCAAATAACTTCGGTCTTTATTTAGAATATGGACTTTTAGATAACCTAAATCTTATTTTAAACCAACCATTGATTTCAAATAGGTGGTCAGATGTTAACTCATATGTAAAAAATTTTGGGTTTGGAGATGGAGAGGTTGGTCTCAGAGTGAGATTGTTTCAAAGGTCGTTTGTCACATCATTTCAGTTCAATTTTATACATCCGTTTTTATACAATAGCAGCAAAGAACCACGACTTGGGTATGGAATAACTGGAATTGAGGGGAAATTTTTGTTGGGTGGCAATATTTTTTGGGGTAAAACTAAATCGGTTTTTGGGGTTGAGGTTGGATATAGAAAATACAACGGCGATGTTTTTGATCAGATAAGATATATTTTAGCCTATTCAATTTATATGACGAAGGTTTTGCAGTTTTACTTGCAAATCGATGGTGTTAACTCAGTGAGGTCAGGTTTATTCTCAACCTCGTTGAATCCTTTGTTGTCCAAGGGTATGGTTCAGTTAAAGGTTGCGCCCGCTATTGTGTATGAGATAAATTATTATATTTACTTGCATTCAGGTTTTTACACCGACATATATGGCAGAAATTTGAGTCAAAGTAAGGGTTTCTTCATCTCTTTGTGGGTTCAACTTTAATAATAGGAAGCGATGCCTTTAACCAAAGTAAAAAGTTCACTTGCAAGTATTTTGATTGAGAAGAACATAATTAATCAATCGCAGGTTGATGAGATCGAAAGATTTTGTTCCGAGACCGGGTGGTCATTTGCTAAGGTATGTTTAACTTTTGGATATGTTAGCAGAAAAAGATGGGTGGAAATTTTACGTGAGTTTGGTTTTGAATTAGTTGATTTAAAGAAGGAGAAAATAGATAAGACAATTGTCTCTTATCTTAATTTGCTTGTTATGGATCAACATCTTGGCGTTCCGATAAGGAGGGAGGGTGGGAAAATTGTGGTGGCGATGGTTGATCCGACTGATTTTGAATTTATTGAACTTGTCAAAAAATTTTTTAAAAGCGATGTTAAAATAATTTCAGCGACCGATATTGATATCGTTTGGGTTTTGCATAAGTACCTTGGATCGCCATTTTGTAGAATTGCAATTTATAATTTATTATGGAGGGATCCAGATAGATCAGCAGTTCTCACTATAACTTCATCTCAAGTTATCGCATTGATTGTTATTATAACTCTGTATATGATTCTTTTTTCAATTAATCCGATTCAATCGTTAATTTTTGTGAATATAATTATTGCTTTCCTTTATCTTTTCTCGATTTTGTTCAAGTTCATGCTTTCACTTGTCGGATCGAGATATGAATTTCACGAGGTTGTAACAAGCGAGGAACTTAAATCAATCTCCAATGAGGAGTTGCCTGTTTATACGATTTTATTGCCTGTGTATAAAGAGCCCGGGGTTATTTCAAAGCTTGTTGAAAGTATAAATCGCCTTGATTACCCCAAATTTAAACTTGATGTTAAGCTTTTACTTGAAGAAGATGATTTTGAAACTATGGAAGCGCTGAAAGAAATTGATTTTCCTACTATATTTGAGCCGATCGTGGTTCCATCTGAAGAGCCAAAGACAAAGCCAAAGGCGTGTGATTATGGTTTGCTTTTCGCCCGAGGTGAATATTTAACGATATATGATGCTGAGGACATACCCGAGGTAGACCAACTTAAGAAGGTTGTTATGCTTTTTAAAAAGCTTCCAGAAGAATATATTTGCATACAATGTGCGTTAAACTATTACAATAGAGAGGAGAATTTTCTTACAAGGATGTTTACGCTTGAATACTCGTATTGGTTTGATTATATGTTGCCGGGTTTATATAGATTGGGTTTGCCAATTCCGCTTGGTGGGACGAGTAATCATTTTAAAAGAGATAAACTTGAGGAACTTGCTGGATGGGATCCGTTTAATGTAACTGAAGATGCAGACCTTGGCATAAGAGCTTACGCTAAGGGATATAAGGTTGCTGTTTTGGATTCAACGACTTACGAGGAGGCGAACAAAAAGGTGGGAAACTGGATAAGACAAAGATCCCGATGGATAAAGGGTTATATACAAACATATCTTGTTCACATGAGACATCCAATTGAGTTGATTAAAAAAGTTGGATTAAAAGGTTTTATTGGTTTTCAACTTTTTGTTGGAGGTACTCCATTCGTGTTTCTTGCAAACCCCATTATGTGGATTATATTCATTGTATGGCTTTTAAGCAAATCTGAAGTTATAATGTTAGTTTTCCCTGACTGGGTTATGTATATATCGGTTTTTAATTTTCTCTTTGGGAATGCACTTATGATTTATATGAATATGATGTCTGTCTTTAGGCGAAAGTACTATAATTTACTTCCGTTTGCGTTGTTAAATCCGGTTTATTGGCTTTTGCATTCAGTGGCTGCATATAAAGCATTGTGGCAGTTAATTTCGAATCCGTTTTATTGGGAGAAAACGGAGCACGGGATAAGCGAAGTTTTCAAACATATCCGTCATCCGAAGAAATGAAGCAAATGGGCGTTATCGTGATATTGTTTTTATTTGTTTTCTTCTATTATTTTTCTTTGGGTTTGATGTTTATATCAGCAGGATATTATAACCCAGAATCTCTTTTTCTTATTGAAAAAAGTCTATTGGCACTGAAGGGGAATCCACCACGCCTTGAGAATATAGGTTTGATTTACCCGCCGATGCCATTTTTCGTTAACTTTCCCTTTGTTTTTATCAATCCGTTAATTGCACCTATTTTTGCTTCATCCTTAGGTATGGGTTTGTTGACGGCTTTTATAACTTATAGAATTTTAAAGAAAAACCTTTCTTTCATCTTCATTATTTTTATGCTTTTGATTTTGCTGTTAAACCCTGTGATCCTATATTCCGGAACTTCAGGTAGCAGTTCTTATCTTTATCTAACATTTCTTTCGCTTTTTTATGTTTTTGTTTTTGAATATTATGAAAGGAAAGTAAGTTTTTATCTTGCCATTGCAGGGCTTCTCTTGGGTCTTCTCGTTTTCATAAGGTATGAAGTTATTTTCATACTTATTTTTTGGATTTTTGTAAATATGATTCTTGTCGCTGAGGCAACCCTTGAAGAGGGTGTAAGTTATAGAAACTTCTTTAATCTTATTAAAAGCCTGCCTGCATACAGGCAGACATTTTTCCGGCGAATGTTTGCGGTTTATTTAATGATTTTTATACCGCCGATCTTTGGATTTTTCAGCTGGTGTTATCTAAACTGGCTTTTCACATCAAACCCGTTTCATTTTATAAACAGCCCATATTCATATTTTAGAACTTTGAGCACTTATGTTCTTTATAATCCGACTTTGCTTGAGCTTAAAAAGAACATATTTAAAAGTGTCGTCTATGTTTTTAAAAATGTTTTAATTTACATGCCTGCTTATATCATTTTAATTTTTGTTTTTGCTCGCAAGTTTTTCTTCTCATTTGCACTTATAGCGCCGATAACAGCATTGATAATATCTGCTTATCTTGGTTTATCGTTAATGAATGTCGACTTTTTTGCACCGTTTATATTTATTGCTTTTGTTGCGATGATTTATGCTTGTGAGAAAAAACCCAGTCTAAGGAGAAATTTGATAATGTTTTTCTTAAGCGTGTTAATTTTCATTTCCTTCTTTACGGGCTATTATAAACTTAAAAACTCATTTTATCCTGAGGAGAGAAATTTTGCAAAGGTTTTAATTGGTGAAAATCTTGATGGTCTTTTTGCCGAGGAAAAGAAGGTTGCTGATTTCTTGAAACAAAACATATCCTCAAACGACATTGTTTTGATGGATGATGCTGCTGGTTTCCCAATAATTGTTTTTTATGGGGATCCCAAAAATTTTATACTTCCATATCAATACGAGTTTTCATCAGTTATTGAACTTCCAGAAATTTATGCTGATTATGTGATCGTGTATAATCCTGAAAGATTTGAGGGTCGAAGGGATTTGATCAATCAAAGGCATGGAGATCTTTTCTTTTCTGGGGCAAAGGGGCTTTTACCTGTCTATAGTTATGGGAACTGGCGGGTTTTTCGGTCAATTCATAGGAAACAGATTTTAACTGAAAAATAATTTTGTTTCAATGATGAGAAATGTTTTGAGCATACTTACACTTGTAGCAGTTTTAACTTTGGGCGTTATATTTCTTCCAATTGAGGTTGATCTTAAAGTCAACTCAATGGGAAAAGTTTTTCCTATTAGAGAACTTAATTTAGTTCGCAGTCAAGATGACAAAATAGTAATGGTTGCAAGGGATAATTTGGGTGGTGTTGTTACATTTTATCAGGTGATAAATTTTGAGCGTGGGGATGCAGTTAAATTAATTTTTTCACGCCAATTTAAAATTGGTGATAAGATAACAATTGGTGATACAATAGGTAGGGTTATTTCTGCCGAGATGGAATATCAGCTCGTAAGACTTAAGGGTTTAGTTCAAACGGAAATGGCAACACTTGATGTTTTAAAAACTGGGGCAAAGGAGGAGTTAATAAGGGAGTTGGAGAATAAGCTTGCTTATGCGGAGCAACAAGTTAACGCACAACGAAAGATATTTGAAAGATTGAAAATTTTATTTGAGAAAAATTTGATCTCGCAACAGGAATATGAAACAGCAGAGAGCACATTAAGACTTTATGAAATAAATTTTGACATAGTAAAGGCTCAACTTGAAGCGTTCAAAACAGGTGCAAAGCCAGAGGAGATAAGAGCAGTTGAGATAAAAATTAAAGCTCTCAACGATGAGATAAACGCGTTGATAAGAAAGGTGAGTTCATTTTATTTGCTTTCAATAATAAATGGAGTGGTGTTCAAATTTTCTTCATCTGATACAATTATATCTGTGGCGGATGAATCAGATTATGTTATAATTTCTCCATTTAAAGTTGAGTTAATTCATGAAATAAAGGAAGGGCAAAAAGTTGAAGTGATTTCTCCTCAAGGTATTTTAAAGGGGAAGATATTTGGAATAGATAGTTACACCTACTTTGTTAATGGTCAAGAGAACATCTTTGCCAGAATTAAGATTGACAGAAAGGGTAAATTAGCTCTAAATTCGTTTGTTAAGTGCAAAGTCATCATTGGAAAGTTGAAATTTAGGGATTACATATATAACATTTTAACCAAGACTTTAAGGTTTGAATGGTAGGTAGGGTTGAGTTGAAATATTTAGTAAGGATGGAACTTTACGATGAGTTAAAGAAAAGAATTGAGCCGTTTGTTGTCAGGGACAGACCCAGTTATACCGTTCGTAGTATTTACTTTGATACTCCAAACCTTGATTACTACAATGATAAGGTTGAAGGGTTGGAGATAAGAAAAAAGGTTAGAATAAGGGTATATGATGTTGAGAAGGATGATAGTTTTGCATTTCTTGAGATTAAGAGGAAGCATGGGCTTATGATTTTTAAAAATAGGGCGGTGGTTTTTTATTCAAATCTTGAGAAGTTTCTTGAGACGGGCGATATTGAAAAATATGTTTTGAAAACCGAGCCCACATCCAGGGAAAATGCTCGCAAGTTTCTATATAATCTTTTCGTTCATAAGCTAAAGCCAGTGATTCTTGTCACCTATGATAGGGAAGCGTTTCATGGAAAATTTAATCAAGAAATTCGCATC
>JBKBWH010000259.1:0-2520 GCA_046289115.1 Candidatus Kryptonium sp. | reverse complement strand
GAATCACTGAAAGTTCCAACGGATATCCAAGATGCAAAAGCAATATGGAATGAATGTCTTGAAATCATCCGAGATAATGTCAATCCACTAAGTTTTAAAACATGGTTTGAACCAATTGTTCCTCTTAAAATTGAGGGAAAGCAGCTAACGATTCAGGTGCCAAGTCAATTTTTTTATGAGTGGCTTGAAGAACACTATTACAGTTTAATCAAAAAAACGCTCACCAAAGTTCTCGGCGAGGGAGCGAAGCTTGTTTATTCTGTTGTCATGGAAAATTCATCTTTAGATGAAACGAAAACAACGATAAACCTTCCCGCTGCTTCAAAGCCAGCCTCAAAACCATCTTACCCAATTCAAGTTAAAAGTTCTTATGACTTTCAACCTTTTGATAGTAACTTAAACCCGAAATATACATTTGATAACTTTGTAAAGGGCGACTGCAACCAATTAGCTACAGCAGCTGCTTTCGCAGTTGCAAATAACCCAGGTGGTACATCTTTTAATCCCCTTGTGATCTATGGTGGCGTTGGGCTCGGGAAAACTCACTTAATCCAAGCAATTGGAAACTATGTCGTCGCAAATAAAAAAGCAGCAAAAGTTTATTATGTTTCAAGCGAGAAATTCACAATTGATTTTGTTGAGGCTATTCAAAAAGACAAGGTTAACGACTTTTCAAATTTTTACAGAAGCGTTGATGTTTTAATCGTCGATGATATCCAGTTTTTTGCAGGAAAGGAAAAAACGCAGGATAACTTTTTCCATACATTCAATGCTCTCCATCAGGCAAGGAAACAAATTGTTTTATCCTCCGATAGACCGCCAAAGGAATTAAAAGGTCTTGATGATAGATTAATTTCAAGGTTTCAATGGGGCTTGATCGCCGATATCCAACCACCGGATCTTGAAACAAGAATTGCAATCCTAAAGAAAAAGGCTGAAGATGCTGGAGTAGAACTTCCACAAGAGGTCATTGAGTATATCGCCGTCCATATAACATCAAACATAAGAGAACTTGAAGGTTGCCTTATAAGTTTACTTGCAAAGTCTTCACTTGAAAACAAAAAAATTGATATAGAACTTGCAAAGGAAGTTGTGAAAACAATAGTTAAAGATACATCAGTAAAGGTTTCAATTGAGGAAATTCAAAGAATTGTGTGTGAACATTTTGAAATCCCACCCGATATGTTAAAGGCAAAAACGAGAAAACAAGAAGTTGTAATAGCAAGGCAAATTGCAATGTATCTATGTAAAGAACTTACGGATTCATCTCTTAAAACAATTGGGTTACATTTTGGAGGCAGGGATCATAGCACAGTGATTCACGCATGCCAATCCGTTGAAGAAGATATGAGAAAAAGTGAAAAGTTTAGGAACCTTGTTGAATCCCTGCGGAGAAAAATTGAGTTCAATTCAAAATAATAACACTGTTAATAAGTATGTGGATAACTTGTTAATTTATGTGAGTTGTATGTTAATAAATCAAAAAGTTATCAACACTTGCATTGTGGATAACTTCAAAATGTGGATAAGATCGAAGTTATCAACATCAAATTAACACTCGTTATTGTCCAAGATTTTCACACACCCCCCAAAAAGAATTGGCAGACAAAACTTTTCAAAACAATCGAACATCGTGTTATTTTCTTAAAAAGGTTATCAACATATCCACAGCCCTTATTAATAACCTTTAGTAAGTTCTTTAAAGAATAACTACTTATTTAACTGATTCTATCGCTTGCACAATTAGTGGAAAATATCTATCAAGTGCACATTCAACTGAATTCCTTAACTCGCAGACCCCATCTGGTGTTTCTCTACATTTTTTGCAGATATTTTCCCTTAAAGAAATAATGTAATCGTTCATATTATCACTCTTAATGCGAAGAACGATTTCCACTATTTTTGGAAAATATTCTTTCACGCCACACATTGACATTTCTGAAATCCTACAAATTCCATCTCCATACGGATCGCTATCTATACAAACCTTACATACCGTGTTTTGAATCGCATTCCAGTATTTTTCAAGTTCTGGTGTCATAGTTAAATCTCCAATTTTGTTTTACAAGTATATTTTGAAAACTTTTTTGGAAAAAATCAAGATGAGTTTATACAAAAGATTGTTTTGGTTTGAAATTGCAAATTTTATTTGATATATTTTTGACAAAAATTTTCTTGAATGCTAAAACGAACATAAAAAACGATGAGCAAAACGGGAATTATAAGAATCAAAAACGCGATCTTTTACGGTTATCACGGGGTCCATACATCAGAACAAAATTCAGGTGGAAGATTTGAGGTTGATGTTGAACTTCATTGTGATATTTCGGATGCTATTCAGACTGATTCTCTTAAAAGTACAGTTGATTATGAGCAGGTTTACAACTTTTTAAAGGATTTAATAACTGAGAAAAGATTTTATTTAATTGAGTCGCTTGCTTCCAAGATTGCCGAAGGTTTAATTAGAAAATTTGACAGGGTTCTGAAAGTTATTGTCAAAGTTCGTAAACCATCGCCACC
>JBKBWH010000258.1:0-2520 GCA_046289115.1 Candidatus Kryptonium sp. | reverse complement strand
TTATCTCGGCTGGAAGTGTATATCCAGGACCTCCTCGACCATCATTGTTTTTGTCTTTATCCTTTGAAAGTGGATCTCCACCTTGAATCACAAATTCAGGTATCACCCTGTGAAAGGTTGTCCCATTGTAAAAACCTTCGCGCACTAACTTTCTGAAATTTTCTGCATGTTTCGGCGCAGCGTCGTCAAAAAGTTCAATAACTATATTCCCAAATTTTGTCTCAATCACAACCACTTCTTTTTCTTTTGTTTTCCCCTGCGGATTCAGGATTAAGAAAAGCAGGGATAAAATAATTGCTATGGTCTTCATTTTTTCTTGGTCGATTTTATTTTAAAAAGATTAACCCAATCAAGCCTATGGTTAAGCAGTAGCATGCGAATAGACTGAAATTCCCGCGGGAGATCACCTTAAGCAAAAATTTTATCGCTATATATCCTGTGATAAATGAAATTAACGCTGAAAATAAAAGCAATGGGACTTTTTCAAACAGTGAAAATTCCAAAATCTCCTTCGTTTTTAGAATTGTAGCTCCAAAAATTGCAGGAAGTGAAAGCAGGAATGAAAACTTTGCACTTTTAATGCCATCTATCCCAACGAGCATTCCTGCGCTTATGGTCGATCCAGATCTTGATATCCCCGGGAGAATTGCAAATGCCTGTGCAACTCCAACAAGAAAAGATGAGGCAAAGTTGAAATCTTTTTCAGGATTGTTTTTAGCAAAACGCGTTGAAATTAAAATTAATCCCGTCACCATCAGAAATGCCGAGGTCAATTTCGGATTTTGAAAAGCAGTTTCAATTTTATCCTCAAATAAAATTCCAATCACTCCAGCTGGTATCGATGCCCAAATGATCAAAACTGCAAGCTTAAAGTTTCTATCCGCTTTAAAATTTGTTCTTAATTCGCTCACTTTAAAAATTTTTGCGAAAAACGATGTTAAAATTGTGCTGATATCTTTCCAAAAGATAACTAAGACACTTAACATCGTTCCAAAGTGGACAAAAACCTCAAATTCAATTCCACTCTTTTTTATCCCGAGCAAATGTTCAGCAAGCACAAGATGTCCTGAACTACTTATCGGGAGAAATTCCGTCAACCCTTGCAAAATTGATAAAACCAAACTTTCAAGATAGTTCATCGGCGTTTGCGAATTTTTTAGAAATAATAACTAAATCCAAAACGAATTGCAACACCCACAAAATTTAATCTTAAATTTCTATCTCCTTCGAATGGTCTGCGTATTATTAATTTGTTTCCATTTACATCCCTTGCTTCATCGGTTAAACCAATTTTTGCATCGGCTGAAAGATGAACATATACTTTTCCACCAAGTCGAGATGAAAATATCGCTTCAAGTTTTAAGAACCCACCATTTGTCCCATAAGTTATTTCTTTTCCTGAAAGTGGCAAAAATTGTGAAAAATATCCCTTAGTGAAACCAAGCCCAGCTCCAAATTTGACGATGTAAATCTCATGCTCTTGAAAAAACAGATAGTTTAAAATTAAAACTGGGTTATGAACTTTGTATGTAAATGCATAATTCAAAGAAGCGCCAGTTGATGTTTCCTCAACATTATATTGCTTTGAGATGTAAGAATAATCAATTTTTATCGCCATATCTTTGCCAATTTTAAGCTCAGTTGATGCCCAAAACTCCGGGGCGCCGTCAAATTCTTTTATTCTTTTTCCAGTAATTGAAGTTATATAATCTGAGACATCAGGGAAGTTGATATAGTTTGCACCTAATCCGGCGGATAGACACACATAATTTCTATTTTTCAGATTTAAATCCTGTGCCTTTAAGGTGTGGATTGATATGAACGATAAAATTACAACAAGCCACAGTTTTAATTTCACTTGTAGTTTCGTTTTCATTTTGATGTTTTAAAGATAAAAAAGACATTTAAAATTTCAAACTAGGTCCTGTTTGCGTTTTTGATTTTAATTTTGCAATTTTTATCCTGAAAACTTGAAGCGAATTGAAAATCAACTATTTTCTTGATAGATGAAAAAGGTCTCATTTTACACAGTTGGATGTAAATTAAACTTTGCTGAGACATCAACGATAGGTGAAGAGTTTAAAAAGCGTGGTTTTGAAATAGTTGAATTTGGCGAGCCTTCAGATGTTTGCGTTATAAATACATGCTCCGTTACTGAGAATGCAGATAGAGATTGTCGTCGCGCTGTAAAGAAAGCCTTAAAAACATCCCCTAATGCTTTCATAATTGTAACGGGTTGTTATGCCCAGCTTCGCCCCGACGAAATAGCCCAGATCGAAGGGGTTGATTTAATCCTTGGTTCGAATGAAAAATTTAAAATTTTTGACTATGTAGGGGACTTCCAGAAAAATTATCATGCGCAGATTTTTATCTCACCTATAACTGAAACGAACGAGTTTTACATTGCAAGTTCAACCCCTGCATCTGACAGGACAAGAGCGTTTTTGAAGGTTCAAGATGGATGTGATTATAATTGTTCATATTGCACAATTCCACTTGCTCGTGGTGGAAGCAGAAGTC
>JBKBWH010000257.1:0-2523 GCA_046289115.1 Candidatus Kryptonium sp. | reverse complement strand
TCCGCAATTTTATTTTTTATTTTGTCAAATTAACCCTTATTTCTAATCGGCCCTCTATTTGAAATTCATTCGTTCTCAAAAAATTTGCTCAAAGTCTCCAAAGTAAGTTCACTATCTTCAATTTAATGATCAAAATAGTATTTGTCAAGAGTTTTTTATGTTTTTTTAATAAAAGAATGAAAAACATTTCATCAAGCCTACTAATTGAGCAATTTCTCCAAATTTAGGGATGATGTTGCCATTCCCAAGGTTGGGTTGTATAATCAGCGTTGATTAACTTTTCACTTTGCCTCAGGGTTATATAGAAAGGAAAGATACATCACAAGACTTGCTGTCCCATCTAATGTTGGTTCGTTTGTTGAATAATCTCCATAATCGTCATGATAAACGATGTAATCTGTTTGGAATTTCTCATATTCATCGGGGCGATGTAAAGTGATGCCGATTAAACTTTTATATATTGATGTGTAAACTGGTCCATCAACAAGTCCACCATTTATAGGATATCCATAAATTGCTGTAAAAGCTGAATGCGGTTCTTCTGGGAAATCGCCCCATTCGGGAAAACCAACTATCATGCTGGTTCCCCAGGGGTTGCACCCAAAAAGCCAATCCCGATGCGCTGCTTCGAGTTCAAGAAATCTTTTATCTCCGGTTAACTGATGATAGAGCCTAAATTGTGTTAAGATACTCGCAATCAAGTTATTTGAGCACCAGATAAAAGGTATCCCGATTTTAAAAGGATTATCTCTTGATTTTTTCTCAATCAGTTCTAATCCTGATTTAATGTAATTCAAAATTTCCTGTTTTTGTTTTCCCTGAGAATTTTCAATAAGAAAGAAATGGGCAAGATTAATAAATGGGTACCATTGATAGTGGCGCGCTGTGTCCTTTCCGATCCATGGAACAATGGGCTCAGTTCTTAAGTAGTTAATTGCTTCATTGTAATAAATAGAATCACTTAACACTTTTGCAAGCACGCTTGAGGCTAAAGCCATATCATCTACATAATTTTCCTCCTCATAGAAGTAAGGAGCTCTACAGGGCGCAGTTTGACAAACACCCGGCTTTGATTTAGCAAATTCATAAGCATCTTTTGATTTTTCAATGAGCGTTGATTTTAATTCATTTGTAAAATGTTTGAAAACCACTGTAGCGAAGGCAAAGACAGAAGCAAATTTCGTAGCGGTTGATGCGACGCCAGTAGTTCTGTTCTTATATTTGAATAATCCCTGAGGCTCTCCTGTTACAAAATAAACTGGGCGTTCAAGCCCTTTTCCATAACTAACCGTATCTTCATTTGGCAAGCGAAACCCTCGATGGTCCCGATCATCGGCAACTTGATGATACATTTCACCCTTTGACGGATTCATTTTTAACAACCAGTCAAGCCCCCATTTTGCGGAATTTAAGACATCTGGAATTCCATCGGGTGTTGGATCTCCATTTGCGTCAAATTTATCCTCAAACGCGTTTGGGTTTTTGTAATATGCAAACATCAATTGAAAAGTTGTGGTCGCTGAAGTTGTCACATACCTCAAATAATCAGACGCATCGTGCCAACCACCAACGACATCTATATGCTCCCCTTCCTTCTCCGGGTGATAAACTGTGAAACCATCATGAGTATGACAAGAATCTTTCAAGAAGGGATTATACCCACATTGCTGTTGTCTGATATATTGCAATAGGAAATCAGGAGAGCCGTTATAAATTCCTTTGACAATTCTAAAAATTGGTGATTTTGAGTTTCCAGCTCGAATGTAATACAAGCCTTCTTTCTTGAAATTGCTGAAATTTAACCTGAAAGTAGATTTAAATTTTTGCCATGCCCCGATTCTTTCGATTTTTGATGAACGGTATAGAACTTTATCTGAAGTGGCGTCAACAATTTCAAATGACTTTATCTTTAAATTTTCTTCACTTATCAATACTGCAACTTTGATCGCATCAGGTTCATATCCGAGTTGATTAATTCGAATCCAAGAATCTGAAATAAGTTTATTGATAAAACTAAAGCTCGCTAAAAATAGTAGCAAAATTCTCATAACAGGTTTTATCGTTCAAAGTCTGTATTGTGCTAATAAATCAAAAAGGGCGAAAGCGTAATGCTTTCGCCCCAAGAGGATTACTTCAAAGAAATCTTACTTCACCAAAACCATCTTCTTAACATCAACATATTTACCATTCAAACTAACCCTGTAAAAATATACATTACTCAAAAAACTTAACTATAATTTCTTTAGGCTTAACTTAATTTAACCACTCTTTTTTGGGAATTTTTTTACGTTTTTTATATTAAAGTCAGCATCGATTTTTAACAACTTTTGATTTACTTTGCTAAAAATGCCTTTAAAGATGCTTATGGGATCCTTGTACTCTAAAACATCAAAGGAGACAAGGTTACAAAAAATTAAGAATTTAATACTTTCTACCTACGGAATTGGAGTAGTAGGTATCTCCATTCCTTTTACCAAAAATCTTTTCGAGTCACTAACACCGTTTGTTTTGTTATTCTCGTTG
>JBKBWH010000256.1:0-2528 GCA_046289115.1 Candidatus Kryptonium sp. | reverse complement strand
TGAAATAGTGGTTTACGATGGAACCATAGATGATTTAACTGAAAAAATTAACTATTATTTAAGGCATGATAACGAAAGAAATAGAATAGCAAGAAATGCCTATCAAAAAGCTATAAGTTCACACACTTATTTGCACAGGGTGAAGTTTATTCTGGAAAAAATTGAGCAAAGCAAAAATTTGATAATATGTTATTGCAATTTGAAAAACACAAAACTATCAAAATTTAAATTAAAGTTCAGCGAGTTAATTTTATATTTGCGTAATGTTTTAGATGTAATAATATCAAGAATAAAGGAATTAAAACATATGCAACTAAGGTTACATTGATTCAGGAAAATTTCCCACTCAAAGGTGGCAGGAGCAATTTGGGATGGTTTTAATTGAAAGCATGGCTTGTGGAAAACCTGTTGTTACAACTCTTAGCGGTTCTATCCCTGAAGTGGTGGGGGACAAGGCAGTTCTTGTTCAACCTTTTGATTTTCTTGAACTATACAAAGCGTTGAAGAAAATTTTATGCGATGAAAAGTTTGCAAAAGAATTGGGCGATAAAGCAAAGGAATTTGCAGTGCAAAATTACAATGCTGAAGATGTCGCAAGAAAAATTGAGAACATTTATAATTCGCTATTATGATTAAATGGTCAAGACGTAAGGCGATCGGTGATTTTTCAATAGCGCTTGTCTCACAGTATCTTACTCAGTTTATACTATTCTTTCGAAATTTTATCTTTGCGAAGCTCCTTGGTCCCGCTGATTTTGGACTTTATAGCGCAATTTTTCTCTTTTTCTCATACGGAAATTATAGTAATCTCGGTGTGATCGATGGGCTTTCACGCATTGTTCCATATGAGCTCGGAGCAGGACGTGAAGCAAAAGCAAAGGAGTTTCTTGGTTCAGGGCTTTGGGGATTAAATCTCATGTCATCCGCGTTTTTAATTTCGGTGGTCGTTTATTCATTTATTTCACCATTTGAAACTATAGTTGAAAATAAAACTGCGGTTATTTTAACAGCAATAGCTGTTCTACTGAACCAAAACTTCACATATGCTTTACTATACCATCGCATAAAACATAACTTCAAGAAAGCCTACATTTTTCAGCTTATACAAGCGGTGCTTGATCTAACATTTTCAATTCTTTTACTTTTTAAATTCAAAATCGCCGGGATTTTCTTTGGTATGACATCTGCATTTTTGCTTGTATGTTTTTTATCGCTAAAAGATGTTCTTAAGGAAATTAACTTGATAATAAATTGGAAACTTTTAAAGGAAATTTTTAAAGTTGGATTTCAAATTTTGCTCATTGGTTTTACCTATGGTTTTTTGATGAGCGTAGATAAATTTTCAGTTGCAAATCTATTTGAGAAATCTAAGATGGGAATTTATTCTGTTGCTGTTGCCTTTGGGGTTATCCCATACTTTGCATCCGCTACGATTGGACAATTTATCGGTCAAAGAATGATAGAGGAATTTGGAAGGTCGAGATCGAAGGAAAACTTGAAAATTTTTCTTGATGAGTCATTGCTTGTAATTGCTTTTATAACACCACTTATTTCAATGTTGACCATTGCATTGGCTGAGCCGCTTGTTACGATTTTGTTGCCTAAGTATGTTGAAAGCTTAAGGTATATTGATAAGCTTTCAATTGCTTACTATTTTCTCTCACTTGGGGCTATACTTGGCACATTTTTGATAGCGGTAAATCAACAGGGCAGGATCCTTGTTTTAAATTTAATTTTTATTCCATTTATACTTTTGTTGAATTTTGCCGTTTTTAAAACTGGATTAGATTTGCTTGGAATCGCATATGTAACTTTTGCAAACTTTTTTCTGCGAACTTTTTTGTTGTTCGTTTTAAGTTATATCAACTATTCAAAATTTTTTCCTTCAGTTATTTCATTTGTTAAGTTTTCACTTCCATCTTTACCAATTTTGTTAGTTTTCGCATTGAAATTTGTAGATTTTAGTGAATATTTAAGATTTTATTTTCGAATTTTAATCGTTTTTATTTGGATTGGCGTGGCGATTTATTATTTATCTCGAAAAACACAAATTGTTTCAAGTATGATAGGAGTTATGAAGGAAAAGGCTTGGGTGTATCTGGAGAAGGTTTTGAATATATTTTAACTTGATTTGTTTATTTAAAATTTGCTTTTTAATTTTTAACCAAAGTGTAAAAATGGTTTGGTGAGATAAATGGTGAAGGAGAGAGGACATATACTTTGGATAGATGATGAAATCGACCTTCTGAAGTCCCATATTTTATTTCTTGAGCAAAAGGGGTATAAAGTTTCTGTTGCCACAAATGGAGATGATGCTGTTGAGTTTTTAAGGGAAAGGGGTAAAAATATCGATTTAATTTTGCTTGATGAAATTATGCCAGGTAAAGGAGGGTTGCAGACCCTTTCTGAAATTAAAGAGTTGTTTCCCGGAATTCCTGTTGTGATGGTGACAAAGAACGAAGAAGAGAGCTTAAGGGAAGAAGCGATCGGGCATAAGATAAGTGATTATCTGACGAAACCTGTAAACC
>JBKBWH010000255.1:0-2530 GCA_046289115.1 Candidatus Kryptonium sp. | reverse complement strand
CGCTTGATCAATTTATTGAAGAACTGATAAAATCTGTGCCAGATCCTGAAACAGGAAATACAATTTTTGTTGAGTCATGGAAAAGGCAAAATAAATCTACTTCAAAAAATATCTCAAACCCACCTGATACTGCAAGAATTAAATTCGGTCGATTAGGGAGTGGATCTGATTATACAGCTTTTCTTGACTTTGCTGGTGTTCCATCAATTGATATGAGGTTCACAGGACCATATGGGGTTTATCATTCCCAACTTGACAATTTCTACTGGATGAAAAATTTCTGCGACCCCGATTTTAAATACCATGAAACTATGGCTAAAATAGTTGGACTTGCTTTGATGCGCTTAAGCTCCTGCGATTATTTACCTTTTGACTATGTTAATTACGCAAATGAAATTGAAGGATATGTAAATGAAATAGGGAAAAATTACGGCGACATTCTCAAAGGGAAAGGAGTTGATTTTACCAACATCAAAGAAAAGATTAAAACTATGAAGCTATACGCCGATTCATTGAAGATGAAGCAAAAAACACTTTTAAATCTTGATGTTTACAAGCTTGAACGAAAATTCACGCGAAAGGTTGGGCTTCCAAATAGAAACTGGTATAAGCACAGGGTTTACGCTCCGGGCTATTATCTTGGTTATGGGACGCAAGTATTGCCGGGAATAAATGAGGCATTACTTTTTAACAATTTTGATGTTGCATTGAAAGAGATTAAATTACTTGAGGAAATACTTGATGACATCATAAAAGAAACGCAAAATCTTTTAAAACCAAAATTGGGGGTTAAATGAACATACTTGTAACTGGCGGAGCTGGTTTCATTGGTTCTCATGTCGTTGATTCTTACATTGAGCTTGGGCATAATGTGATTGTGGTCGACAACCTTTCTTCGGGTTCGCTTGAAAATTTAAATCCTAAGGCAAAGTTTTACCATCTTGATATAAGGGATGATAAAGTTGAGGAAATTTTTAAAAATGAGGGAATTGATGTCGTAAATCATCATGCAGCACAGATGGATGTTCGAAAGTCTGTTGAAGACCCGATCTATGATGCGGATGTAAATATCATTGGAAGTTTAAAACTTTTGCAATTTAGTATAAAATACGGAGTGAAAAAATTTATCTTCGCTTCAACTGGTGGAGCAATTTACGGGGAGCAGGATTATTTTCCGGCGGATGAGGAACATCCAACAAGACCACTTTCTCCATATGGCGTTGCAAAGTTAACCGTTGAAAAGTATCTATATTTTTACAAGGAAGTCTATGGGCTGAATTATGTCATTTTGAGATACGCCAATATTTATGGACCGAGGCAAAATCCACATGGTGAGGCTGGCGTTGTCGCTATATTTACAAGCAAAATGTTAAAAGGGGAACAGCCAATAATTAACGGCGATGGACTTCAAACGCGCGATTATACATATGTTGGCGATGTTGTGAGAGCGAATGTGCTTGCTCTTAATTATGGTAAATCTGATGTTTTCAATATTGGAACAGGAATTGAAACAGATGTAAATACTTTGTTTCACAAATTGAAAAATTTGACAAAAGCAAATTGCGATGAAGTCCATGGACCACCAAAGCCGGGCGAACAAAAAAGAAGCGTCATAAGTTATGATAAAATTTATAAAACGCTTGGATGGAAACCAGAGGTATCTCTTGATGAGGGTTTGAGATTGACCGTTGAATTTTTTAAAAACAAATTTAAATCTTAAGGTGGCACTTGAATTCGTTCAGAAAATAATAGATGGAAATTTTAAGGCGATATCAAAAGCGATATCACTCGTTGAAAATGAACATGGCGAAGCAAAAGAATTGCTTAGAAAAATTTACAAATATACAGGGAAAGCATATAAAGTTGGTATCACGGGTCCACCTGGAGCTGGGAAAAGCACGCTCGTTTTTCATCTCACAAAGCTTTTGCGAAACGAAGGCAAAAAAGTTGGAATTATAGCGGTTGACCCAACAAGCCCATTTACAGGGGGTTCACTTCTTGGGGATAGAATAAGAATGAGCGAATTATCCCTTGACGATGGAGTCTTTATAAGAAGTATGGCTACGCGTGGAAGCTTGGGTGGATTAAGCAAGAAAGCAATTGAAGCTGGGGATATACTTGATGCAGGTGGTTTTGATTATATCATCTTTGAAACAGTTGGGGTTGGGCAATCGGAGCTTGACATCGTTAAAGCAGCTGATACCGTTGTTGTCGTTCTTGTCCCTGAATCGGGCGATTCGATTCAAGCGATGAAAGCTGGGCTGATGGAGATAGCCGATATATTTGTTTTAAATAAAAGTGATAGGGAAGGTGCTGATATAGCAGTGAACGCAATTAAAAGTGTGTTAAGTTTTAGACTAAAAAAAGATGAATGGGAAGTTGAAGTTATAAAAACGATCGGAAATACTGGGTTTGGGGTTGATGAACTTTTAACTCAGATAAAGAAACATCGCGATTTTTTGTTCAGAACTGGTGAGTTTGAAAAAAGAAGAAGGGAGAAATTAAAACTGAAGATCAAAGAGATAGTTGA
>JBKBWH010000254.1:0-2548 GCA_046289115.1 Candidatus Kryptonium sp. | reverse complement strand
ACTCACCAAAAACAATTTCAGATTTCACACCATCGACTTTTCTCTCCGCCTCAAAAAATGTGAGCTTAAACTCATCTGCTTCCTTTTCCTCAACAACAGGTGGTTGCACCTTAACAGCAACTGATTTCAAATTCTTGTATCTTATATTGATCTTATCGGCAAAAATTTTCGCAGGTAGAAAACCAACAATAACCTTAGATGGGATGACCTTTTCAAGACCAGTTTTAGGATCAAAAACTCTTTTCCCCTTTCTAATTTTCCTCTTGAACTCACCAAAGCCTGAAATTCTAACATTTTGCCCTGATTTTATAGCTTTTGCAAATCTTACAATAAATTTATCGTAAAATAGTCTCGCTTCCTCATACGAAATGCTCGCGCGCTTTGAAAGCAAACTTAAAAATTCGCTCTTATCCATGAAAAACTATCTATTGTTGATTGTACTAATTATCGATCTGCTCGGCTTAAAATGCGGATAATCCCTTGGTGGTAAAATCAACTCCTCGCCAGTTTTGGGATTGCGTCCCCTTCTACTTGCTCTGTGTTTCACCGTAAAAACCCCAAACCTAAACAAGTTAAGTTTCCCTTCTTTCATCAAAATTTCAGATATCAAATTAAAAAATGAATCAACAACTCTTTCTGTTTTTGCTGCACTCCATTTCAAATCCTGTGCAAGCAATTTTACCAATTCACCTTTATTCATCCGAAACCCAACTTTGTTTAAAATCTATATTCAATCCCTCCAACGAAAACCATATTGGGCTCAAGATAATTATGCCAATTGTAAAATTTCTGAGATAACAGATTATCTAAATTCAGAAAAACTTTGAAATTTTTAAAAACCTCATATTCCGCTCCAAGATTCACAAGCGCAAATCCTTTGAGTTCATCTCCACTAAAGTTATATACTCTACTACTAATTAAATCAATTTCCAGATTAATTACAAGTCCAAAAGCGAAACGATATCTATACCCAAGGTTTGCCGAAAAACCTGGATAATACGGGACAGGTTTTCTATTTCTTGCATTATACGATGAATTTAAAACAGCCCCAAAGATGAGCTCATTGCCTTGATAATTTAAATAACCCGAACCCTTTAATTCAATAAATTGAACCCGCTCAAACTCAATTGCGTAAAATCCATCTTTATCCTCGTCAACATATATTGGGAAATCTTTAAATGCCTTAAAATTTAACCCCACATCAATCCCAAAACTGCTCGCACCATGTTTCACCCCAAATCCAAGATTAAAATATTTTTCAGGATGTGCAACTTTTAAATTTTTCGTCAGGAATCTATTTACGCTCAAGTGATTCGAAACCGTCAAATTTAAAATTTCTGGTGCAAAAAATGCGTAAATCTGCGTCTTCTTGCCAGCAAGATATTTGAATGAAACATCAGGATAAATCCTAAACTTGTTCACCAAATCATAATTTTGAAAAGAGAATAACTTAACTCCAAAATCAAGGACATATTTACCCTCGATCTCAAAAAATTCGAGCAAATTTCCAGCGAATATCCCACCCTTGAGGTAACTCATTGGTAAAGATGTATAATCGACGCCAAACCTCAATTTTAGGAAATCAACTTTATGTTTATAATTAAAACTTAAATCAAATCGCTTCTCCTTTCCATCGAAATTTGAACTCTCATAAATTGCTATTGTATCGAGCAATGTAAAAATTGAATAATTAAGCTTCAAATCGTAATCAAAAGCATAAGGCGACTCAATGTAAAGTCCGAGATTGAATTTATTCATATTTCTATGGAAACTCGAAGAAGTGGAACCGTAAAAACCGAAACTATAAGTTGAGTAATTCACCGCGGTTGAAATTTTTGCGCCCCCGAGCCAGTTGAAAATTTTACCTTTAATTTTCGGGAGATAGAGACCGGCATTAACAGAAAATTGATTTCTTACATAATCTGCGTTTTCAATAAACCCTTGGCTCGAACGGTGATAAAAATTTGAACTGATTGAAAAAATTCTGGTGACATTACCTTGAAGCATACCATCAAAATAAGTTGTCAAGTATCGACCAACGCCTGCTTTAAACTTAGCAACTGGATTTTTCTCAGAAAATTTCACATAGTCACTTTTAGGGATTTTAACGGAAACATCAGGTGTAAGTTTTTCGGCGGATGAAATTTTGTATAGGTTTAAATCAACCTGAGGCAAGTTAACATCGATAATTCCAATCTTTTGCCCGATTTCAACCTCAATTGTCTCTCTCCCCGTTATCACAAATTCAGGAAGGACGAATTCGTTTTTTGGTTCACCAAGTCTCGTCGTATCAATTCTAAATTCCCTTTCCCTTGGTCTTAATTCTTGAGATAAGGTGTTAAAGGAAACAATAAACGAAATTACGATGATAATTTTCTTCATCCCATGATAAAATTTATTTTGAAGCGCCCTTCGTTTGCGGTTTTGCTTGACCACGGTGGCACGTATAGCAATTAACCGCCTCAGCACCTTCCCAGTTTATGAAATCGCGATTTATTGTTCTCACCATTTTAAGCATAACTCTGGCTCTCTTCTTGGTCTCCTTGAT
>JBKBWH010000253.1:0-2566 GCA_046289115.1 Candidatus Kryptonium sp. | reverse complement strand
TATATTACTGGGTTCTCAGCGTTTACATGATTAGTTTCAAAATTTCAGTATTTGCTCGCTTCATTTTGAGAATTTTAAAATCAACAAATCTTAATTTAAAATCATGGCGAAAAATAATAAGTTGTGGCGTCATAAGATAATAGGGTACGCGTATACCTTTGATGATGTTCTTCTCGTTCCTGCAAAATCGGATGTCTTGCCGAAAGAAGTTGATGTCTCGACAAAATTCACACGAAATATAAAGTTAAATATCCCTCTTGTAAGCGCAGCTATGGACACTGTTACGGAATCTGAGATGGCAATAGCAATTGCAAGAGAAGGTGGGATTGGGATTATACATAAAAATATGAGCATTGAAAGGCAAGCAAGCGAAGTTGATAGAGTCAAACGCTCCGAAAGTGGAATGATTTTAAATCCAGTCACATTGACGCCAGATAGAAAAGTTCGTGAGGCTCTTGAAATTATGAACCGCTATAAAATTTCGGGGATTCCCGTGGTTGACTCAAGTGGTAAACTTGTTGGGATATTGACCAACCGTGATTTGAGATTCGAACCTGACTTGGATGCGGAGATTTCAAAATATATGACAAACTCAAATTTAATAACTGCTCCAGTTGGGACAACGCTTGAAGAGGCGGAAAAAATTTTACAAAGACATAAAATTGAAAAACTTCCCGTTGTTGATAAAGATGGATATCTGCGGGGCTTGATAACATTTAAGGATATCCAAAAAAAGAAAAAGTACCCAAATGCATGCAAAGATGAGCTTGGTCGACTTCGCGTCGGTGCAGCTGTTGGAATTAAATCTGACACGATTGAAAGAGTTGAAGAACTTAAAAAAGCCGGGGTTGATGTCATCGTAATAGACACCGCACATGGTCATTCAAAGGGCGTTATAGAAATGTTGAAAAAGATAAAAAAGATCTTTCCCGAGCTCGATGTCGTAGCTGGAAATGTGGCAACTGGTGAGGCAACGCTTGAATTGATAAAAGCTGGTGCCGACGCCGTTAAAGTAGGTATAGGTCCGGGCTCAATATGTACAACAAGAGTTGTGACAGGGGTTGGCGTCCCACAAATTACAGCGATTATGAACTGTGCCGAAGTTGCAATGAAATACAAAATTCCAATAATTGCCGACGGTGGAATAAAGCAAACGGGCGACATTGCAAAAGCAATTGCAGCTGGAGCTGATTCAGTTATGATAGGCGCATTATTTGCCGGAACAGAAGAAAGCCCTGGCGAAAAGGTGCTGTATGAAGGGCGAAGCTATAAAGTTTATAGAGGTATGGGTTCAATAGAGGCAATGAAAGCAGGGAGCGGTGATAGATATTTTCAGGACCTCGAAGATGATATAAAGAAACTCGTCCCAGAAGGAATTGAGGGTAGAGTTCCATATAAAGGACACCTGAGCGATGTAGTATATCAAATGGTTGGCGGTTTAAAATCAGCGATGGGATATTGTGGTGTGAGAAATATTGAAGAAATGAAAACTAAAACAAAATTTATTTTAATGACAAACGCTGGGCTTAGAGAAAGCCATCCACACGATGTCATAATTACAAAAGAAGCTCCAAACTACAGCATATCAAATCTTTGAAATGATAAGTTTGAAAATTAAACTTGAAAAAGTTCGAGAAAAACTTGACGAGTTTGAAATCGACGCAATTTTAATAACCCACCTTCCAAATATCAGATATTTAACTGGATTTTCAGGGTCTTCTGCCGTTTGCATTGTGACTAAAACCGATGCTTTCTTTTTGACCGACTTCAGGTATAAAGAACAGGTGAAGCAGGAAGTTAAAAAATTTAAAAAAATCATCGCCGTTGGCAAGACCTCGCTCGATTTAATCCAAGAGAGAAAAATATTTAGCAAAGTTAAAAAGATAGGATTTGAAGCTGATCGCACACCATTTTCATTTGTTCTTGAGCTAAAAAGAAAGTTTAAAAACATAAAATTCATCCCCACTAAAAATTTTATCGAGGAGATCGCTGCTATTAAAACGCCGGATGAAGTTGAAAACATAAAACACGCGATAAAAATAAGTGAGAAAGTCTTTTACGAAATTCTAAACCTCATAAAGCCAGGCGTTTCAGAAGTTGACATTGCATCTGAGATAACATATTTACATAGGAAACTTGGGGCTGAAAAGGATGCATTTGATATAATCGTTGCCAGTGGATGGCGAAGCGCTCTCCCACATGGTGTCGCGACAGATAAAAAACTTAAAAAGGGCGAACTTGTTTTAATCGATTTTGGATGCGTATATAACGGTTACCACTCAGATATAACCCGAACAATATCGATCGGAAAGGCATCATCAGAGATAAAAAAAATTTACCAAATTGTGCTTGATGCGCAAACAAAAGCAATTGAAAGCATAAGAGAAGGATTAAAAGCAAACGAGCTTGATTCTATAGCAAGAAATTACATAAGACAAAATGGCTACGCCAAGTTTTTCGGTCATTCGCTTGGGCATGGAATCGGAACGGAAATCCACACCCTGCCGAGAATATCTCCAAGAAGTGATTATATACTTCAAAATGGAAATGTCATAACAATTGAACC
>JBKBWH010000252.1:2166-2605 GCA_046289115.1 Candidatus Kryptonium sp. | reverse complement strand
CCATTGACTTGTAGATTTTCAGGCATATCAACACGATTTTCAATCTTTCCATTTTTTGTAAATCGCTTCAATTGGAATGCAATGCGCGTTGTATCTTCATCAATCGATGTAAATGTCTTTTTAGGTTCATAAACGAAATGATTGATCCTCATATCCTCTCCGTCATGAGGATGGGCTTTCTGAAGATTGTCAATTAAAAATTGTCCGTCTAGAGGAATATCCTCCGACTCTGTTTCTATGAGTTGTAAAGGGATTAGAAATTCAGGTGATGAAGCAGATATCGTGCAAGTCTGAGGTGCCCCTTGTGCTTCATCGGAGGGGTTCTTTAGAGTACAGATGTAAGTTGTGCGGCAAGTTGTATAGCATTGAGAATGTTTTAAGGGATCCATGTGATTAATGATATTAAGTAACAAATCTGAAGCATCTTCTTGAGAGCCCC
>JBKBWH010000252.1:0-2156 GCA_046289115.1 Candidatus Kryptonium sp. | reverse complement strand
ATAAAGTGGCGAAGAGCTGTTACTGATATAGGTTTTGTATTGCTTTGATAGGCGGCAACTGCTTTTTTAAATGCTTCGGCTTTTGTAACAAATTCTTTGTCTTCTTTTAAAGAATCGTCCTTGAAAGTCTCTAATAAGGCCTTAAGCAAAACTTTGTCGTGCATGATCACTTGGAAGATGGCATTGACAAAGCAGTCATTGCGGAGATTACGAAGAGGGCGAATATTATCCATAGAAGTCACATCTTGAGTTAAATTCTTACAAGAGAGGGAGCTAGAGGAAGAATTTGTAGTTTTCTTTTTGAAACATCTGCAAAGAGCGTCCCATATGATTCGCCATATGGAGCGAGTCTTAACTGGCTGGTGCGATTGAGTAAAATGATCTTTTGTTTCCAAAGACCTTTTGACGAACACCCCATCATCCTTTAGATTTGGTGAAGATGAAGGAGGAGAAATGTTGAGTGGACCATGGGGCGGATTAAACGCTTTGGAAGGAGTGCTTTTCTCCTTAATACCGGAAAGCGTTTTGACAAATTGCTCATTTAATTTAATTTTTAACGGTTGGCTTGTCGAAGCTGGGATCACTTCTCCGTCAATTTTCAATTCCATTAAATAAAAGGAAGCAGCCCCCTCTAGAATTGGTTTTAAGGTAGCTTCAATGATGTGAGCTTTTACAAAAAGAGAGGGATCACTTTGCGCCAAACGAGTGGTGACTTTTTCTAAACAGGAGCCAGCAACTTGTGCTACTGAAGATGTCAGCCTCTGATTTGCAGAAGATTTGATAAGGATAAATTGATTATTTGTTCCAGCAACAAATCTTAAATCAATTGAGCTATTAAATGACATGATGTTTATGTTTTTAATATTAAATAACATTATATCATATAATAATAGTAATAATGATTATAAATTTATTAAATCTTTATTTAAGAGTTGCTTTATAATTAGTGGATGAACTCGGCCTTGATTCTTCCTTTCAATCGAATGGTCAATCTCTTGAGGTCAGAATAACTTGGATAAAGTTAGGTTATTTAGTTCCAAAGGCTTACTTTAAGTTAGTTCAAATGTTTGAGCGCTAGAGTGGAGTTTTTATAATTTATGAATGAATGTAGCTAAAGAGTTTTGATAGCTCCCTGAGACTTGGGTTAAGTATAGTTTCTAAGAGTTGTTTCCCAAAGCTTGATTAGTTTTTTCGTTAAATGATTTTTAATCAGATTGCTTATCGATCATGGAGGATAATATAAGAAAAATATGGATAGTAAGGGAGGCAATAGGAGGGATCCTAAAATGCTTTAGAAGAGGGGATTACAAAATCTCAAAGACCATTTCTAGTGAGCTATTTCTTGGGTGATAAGTTCTTAAGACCAAAGAAAATCAGGGGAATGGCTACTAAGACCATTAAGAACCAATAACTTGCGTTCATTTCAAGGAGAAGAACACCGTGATCTGAAAAGAAAAATTGTAATATGCCTAAAGTAAGTAAGTTACTGCCTAATGTAAGCATTAATATCGACCAAAAAGGAATCGAATCGGAATCTGTGATGGCTTGATCTGTGCTTTCCGGTAGAGCAGTCGTCTTAACGGAGGTTTTAGAATCAAAGCTTTCAATAGATCTTGGATAAGGAGGGGGATAAAGAGCAGAGAGAGGATCTGATGAGGTCTGGCTAGAGCTTTTCGAGGAATTAGAATCCATTTGTTGCACTGTAAAGCAATAAGGACACTGGGTTGCGTCATATGGAATTCTTCCATCGCAATTAGGACACATTTTCTGACGCTCAACAGGTTTCATACGATCTCCTCTAAGAAGCTATCTTTAATTCTCTTCTTGAAATTTTTGATTTTTAAGATCGGCTACAAATGAATCTTCTAAGCATAATTAAAAATCATAAAATCCTTTCAAAAGATGAAAGCAAAGTTTAAGATAACTTTCTACTTGTTATCGTACAACTTTGGGTGTTTTTTTACCTCAATCTTTGATAAGATCACCTTTTTTAGAAAGGATTATGCATGACTGAAAAAAAATATTACGATGTTATTGTTATTGGAGCAGGTCCTGGCGGATATGTCGCTGCGATTAAAGCATCCCAATCGGGTAAAAAAGTTGCGCTGATTGAAAAAAGCGATTTGGGAGGAACGTGCCTTAATGTAGGATGTATC
>JBKBWH010000251.1:0-2610 GCA_046289115.1 Candidatus Kryptonium sp. | reverse complement strand
AATATACTCCCAAAACTTTTGAATTATCTCAGGTTCACTCCCAGAAATAAATTTTATCTTCACTTTATCTTTCCTTGATTCATCCGAAGCAAAAACATTTATCACCTTATCAATCTCCTGTTCCCATTCTTCTTTCTCGTTTGCTTGATAAAGCACCACACCTTGCGATGAATCAACATTCAACATCCCAATTGCCACAACCTGCGCAGTCAACGGATAAAGATTTAACCTCTCGATCACCTTCGCCCTCTCTTTCTCCCGCCTCTCCTCGGTCTCTTCCTCCTCTGCAAACTTCATCAGATACTCATACTGAACTTCATCAAAAATATCAATTGGAAAACCAGATGTTTCAATGTCAAATAAAACACGACCTTTCATCTCTTAACCCCAATTTTTTATTTGAACTCCAAATTTAACTTCACTAATTCTACAGATTTCAATGTATGGGCAGTTGCCACATATGCTCTGCAAAAATTCATCGTGCTCTGTTAAATTGAACTTTCCATCAATAATCCCATCCACAAACTGATTTGCTTTATCTACCACTTCATCAATCTTTTGCCTGAATATTTCCCTATTGAAAAAGTTGCTTCTTTCTTTGTTTCTAATCCTTTCCTGAATTAACACAGCCCTGCTTTTAACCTCACGCCGAACAGTATAATTATATCCCCCTATTCCCTCCAACTTTCTATTTTTCAATTTGAAAATTTCCTCCGCAATTTTTATATAAAGCGGAATTTGGAGATGAATTCCCTTTTCTATTTGCTCCTGATTCACATAACTACTGCCAGTTTTGTAATCATAAATTATAAACTCCTCATTAGCAACATCAATCCTATCAATTTTCCCCTGAATTTTTATCTTTCCAAGTTGGACAGGATCAACGATTGAAAGTTCTCTGTCACTATTTCTTCTTGTGCCAACCTTTGGACCAAATGCAACTTCAAAATAAGTCGGCTTGAAATTTGAACTCATATTTTTTTCATTCTCAACAAAATCAACGACGCTTCTTTCAAGCTCTCTTACCTCAATTTCCCAAAGCGGATGGCTTATCTCAAACTCACGAGCTTTCTTTTTGGCTATTTCCTTGATAAAGGAAATCGCACCTTCGACATCATCCCCAACAAGTTTGCCTGTTTCACGCCACCTCGTGTAAAACTCGTAAAGAACTTCGTGATAAAGAATTCCACGCTCAATCGGAGTTAAAAGTTCTTCTATCTCCTCAATGACTTTTAACCCAAGAACTCTTTCAACGAAATATCTATACGGGCACTTACCATATGTCTCAATTTGTGAAATTGAAAAAATCCTCTCTTCATGCTCTCCGAGCTTTCTTTTCTCCTCTTCATAAACTGGTTTTATAATGCCCTCATATTCAAGATAGTCTTCTTCATGCGTTTCGCTTCTACTTATGTTTATTCTGGAAATATCAAAAACACGCTTGAGGCTTATAGCATAATTTTCAACAAGTTTTGGAAATTTTTGCTCGATGAAATCAAATGCATTCAAATTCTCCAAGTTAAACTTTAAAAATCTACCATAACGCTCATAAAGTTCATCCGTTGAATAAATCCAATCTTTAAAGGCGGATGAGTCAACGATTTCAAAATCTATCACCTGTTCAAGCGAGTCAATAAATCTTGATCTAACGAGCTCATTATCGTTATCGGTCTTTGGATATGTTAAGTAAAGATGTGATTTGAAATTTACCGCACCTTGGTAGAAAAGATATCGCTCGTCAAGTTTATGCATTCTTCTCGTTTTTCTTAAACCCTCGCTCAAAAAAACTTCCGGCTCATAAACTGATGGAAACTCTGTATCCACAAGCCCAGCGATTATCATCACATCGAAATTTAATCCTCTTGTCTCCTCAAGCGTTGTGACATAAACTCCATAGCCAAATTTTTGCCTTATGTTATAACGAGCTCTCGGAAGCGCCCTTTTTATTAAGTCAACATAATACTTCAAACTATACCTTCCCCTTCGTCTTACATTAAACTCAAAAACTTCAAGAAGTTCATCGATCATCTCAACAAACTTATGGTAAGCTCTCGCATCCCTTTCAATCTCATCGTGAGTTGCAATTTTTCTCGGAACCTTTAAAATTCTTTCACTGACCTTAAGATCAGCAAGAATTCCATAAAGATTATTCCTGAACTCCGACGGTGTCATCGGCTCGTTAAACTTATCAACAACTTTAACCATAAGATCATTGAAGTCTAAAAATGCACTTTCAAAAATTTCCTGTTCCCTTTTAAGTTGCTCATACTCATCCTGATCATTTGTCATCTCAAGCTTCGATTTTAATACCTCAATTCTTCTTTGAACTCTTTCATACCAAACTTCCCTACCACTTTTGATCTTGAGCTCCTTTGAAACCAAGTAAATGTTTTCCGCTTTTAATTCCCTCCCAACAACGGATGAAAAATCAAAGTAAGGACTCATCAAAACCTTTATTATATCGTTTATCCTGTAATCGTTGATCGGGAGCTCAAGAAGCGAAATGATCGAAGAAACAAGGGGAGAACGCTCAAGATAAAATCTATCCGTGATGTTTGCAGGAATTCCATAGAGGGCAAAAATTTCCCTGAAAAGATTTGTATATTTATC
>JBKBWH010000250.1:0-2637 GCA_046289115.1 Candidatus Kryptonium sp. | reverse complement strand
AATCCAACTGTGATAAGATTTGATAATCGTGGTGATCTTTGGGTTGGGACAACCTATGGGCTTAATATAATTGTTGACCTTGATGAGCCCTTAAAGGGTGGTAGCATAAGGAGTGTTTTTGCGCTTCGTGATTTTTATATAAATGATATAGCTGTTGATGGGGCAAATAATAAATGGGTTGCGACGAAAAATGGAGTATGGGTTCTTTCACCAGACGGGACAAATGTTATAGCGCAGTATGACGCGAACAATTCTCCAATTTTAAGCGATGATGTAAAGTCAATTGCTTTTGATCTTAATTCTGGGGTTGTTTATTTTGGAACTGATAAAGGGTTGACAAGTTTAAAAACGGAATTTGGAAAACCCGCCGAGAATTTTTCCACAATGAAAATTTATCCAAATCCTTTTCATCCGGAAAAAGATTTAAATGTTGTAATTGATGGACTTGTTGCAAATTCAACGATAAAAATTTTCACGATCAGCGGTGACCTCATAAAAACCATCATAACCCCCGGTGGTAAAACTGGTTTTTGGGACGGAAAAGATGAAAAAGGACAATATGTCCCCACCGGGATCTACATTGTCATTGCTTACAGCGAAGATGGAACACAAGTTGGGATTGGGAAGATAGCGATACTAAGAGATTAAGTGCTCATTGACCTCAAAAATTCTTTATTGTTTTTCGTTCCCCTCATATTCTCAAGTAAAAATTCCATTGCTTCAACTGGGGACATTTCACTTAAGAGTTTTCTAAGTATCCAAACTCTGTTCAGTTCCTCAGGTTCCAGAAGCAGTTCTTCTTTTCTCGTTCCTGTTTTGTTGATATCAATTGCCGGGAATATCCTTCTGTCCGCAAGTTCTCTTGTGAGGACAACTTCCATATTGCCCGTACCTTTAAATTCTTCAAAGATAACCTCGTCCATTCGGCTTCCGGTTTCAATCAAGGCTGTTGCTACTATTGTTAAGCTCCCTGCTTCTTCTGTATCTCTTGCTGCTCCGAAGAATTTCTTCGGTTTTATTAATGCGCTTGCGTCAATACCACCTGATAGAATTCTTCCGCTGTGCGGTGTCACAAGGTTGCTAGCTCTTGCAAGTCGTGTTAAGCTATCAAGAAGTATTACGACATCTTTTCCGGATTCAACGAGTCGCTTCGCTTTTTCGAGAACCATATCGGCAACCTGCATATGTCTTTCTGGTGGTTCATCAAAGGTTGAACTTATAACTTCAACATCTGGACCGACAGAGCGTTCCATATCCGTGACCTCTTCTGGGCGCTCATCAATTAGAAGAATGATAAGCTTTATCTCCGGATGGTTTCTCATTATGCTATTTGCCATCTTTTGCAAAAGGACAGTTTTACCAGCTTTGGGTGGCGATACAATTAGACCGCGTTGCCCCTTCCCAATCGGTGCAAATAGATCAAGGATTCTCATTGAGTATTCTCCCGGCACTGTCTCAAGTCGTATCCTTTTGGTTGGATAAAGTGGGGTTAAATTTTCAAAAAGAATTCGCTCCTGAGCTTTTTCAGGCGGAAGACTGTTTACTGTTTCAATTCTGAGCAATGCGTAAAATCTTTCACCCTCCTTCGGTGGTCTGACTCGCCCAGCAATTGTATCCCCAGTTTTAAGATTAAATTTTTTAATCTGGGATGGGGAAACATAAATATCATCCGGGGACGGAAGATAGTTGTAATTTGCTGATCTCAAAAAGCCATATCCATCGGGTAGAATTTCAAGAACCCCTTTGCTGAATATGACCCCATTTTGCTCTTCACCTTCTTCAGCTTCACCTGCAACAGCCCTCTGCTCTTGCATCTTCTCGAGTATTTTCATTATCAATTCCTGTTTTTTCAAATCGCTATAGCCAGAAACGCCTATCTCCCTGGCAATTTTTTGAAGCTCCGCTACTTTTTTTGACTGAAGTTCCGTAATGTCCATTACCATTTTTAATTCACCCTCCTTTTTTTGTTTTTGATTTTTAAATTAAACATTCAATTTTTCGTCCTTCAATGTGAGCAATTATCTCACCAGCTAGATAGTGTGAGCCCGTGATTAAAATCAGATCCCCTTCTTTGGATTCGTTTACAATAAAATCAAATGCTTTATCAGAATCTTGAATGTGAACAGAATCGACACCATTTTGTTGAAAAATTTTAGAAATTATTTGAGCATCAAGGGCACGACCAATTTTTGGTTGCGTTGCAACTGCAAAATCAACTACCTCAGAAAGTTTTTTGATCATTTTTTCATACTCCTTATCCTGCATCACTCCAAATAGAAGCAAAAGCCTATTTCTTTTGAAAACTTCAAGTTCTGTAATGAGCTGATTTATAGCTGGGTAGTTATGAGCCACATCAATTACAATTTTCGGCTTTTGATGATGATTAGATAAGGGTTTCAAAACTTCAAGACGAGCTCTCAATCCTGAAAATTCTCTAACTTTTAAAAGACCCTCATATATATTTTCAATTTTATAATCTACAAAACCAAGTTCCGAAAGTAATTCAAAGGTTAAAACCGCAAGCTGTGCATTTCTTATTTGGAATTTTCCAGCAACCCCTGCAACTAAATCAACATAGGAATTCTTCCCCGTTTTCAAGTCAAATTTTACGTTATGCTCGTCTGCTTCCTTAAGCAC
>JBKBWH010000024.1:0-14124 GCA_046289115.1 Candidatus Kryptonium sp. | reverse complement strand
GATGGTTGAAAATTTGATTGATGAAATCGACCGGGAACTTTCTCCATTAAGAAATTTCATACTTCCCGGTGGGACTTTGCTTGCGTCGATTTTGCATCACGCACGAACAGTTTGCAGACGCGCTGAGAGGAGGATTGTTTCTCTTTCGGAAAAAGAGAAGATAAATGAGCATGTGATACCATTCGTGAATCGTCTCTCGGATCTTTTATTTGTGCTCGCAAGGTATGCGAACAAAATTGAAAATGTTGACGATATAAAATGGACGGAATAAAACTTCTTTCACCAGCCAAGATAAACATTGGGCTGAGAGTGTGGAGAAAGCGCGAGGATGGGTATCACGACATAGAGACAGTTTTTCATGAAGTGAAACTTTTCGATGAAATTGAAATGGAAATCTCGGATAAAATTGAATTTGAGACCGACTCCGATGAGATTCCGCACGGATTTGAAAATCTTTGTTTGAAGGCGGTGAGAATTTTTTTTGAAAGTTTTGGGGTTCATAGTGGTGTAAGGATTTATCTTAAAAAGAGAATTCCAGTTGGGGCTGGGCTTGGCGGGGGTAGTAGTAATTCTGCTACTGTTTTGAAGGGACTTAACATTTTATTTGGTGTCGGTGCGGATGATGATTTACTAAGTGATCTTGGTAGTTTAATTGGTTCAGATGTTCCGTTTTTCATTAAAGGGGGCACAGCTTATGCAACGGGGCGTGGTGAGATAATTGAACCGATGGAGGTTAAAATCCCATATAAAATTGTCATCGTTTATCCTGGTTTAAAAATTTCAACTCAATGGGTTTATGGAAATTTGAACTTGAGAAGTCACGATGGGGAGGAAAGTTTAAAAAAGATAATTGTTGAAAACATTGATAAGCCAGATAAGTTGAGGGAACTTGTTAAAAATGATCTTGAGGATGTTGTTTTCCGATATCATCCGGTTGTTGCTGATATAAAAGAAAGGCTTTACGAAGTTGGGGCAGTTTTTTCATTGATGTCGGGGAGTGGTTCAGCTGTCTTCGGCTTTTTTGAAAAAATTGATGAAAAGGAAAAAGAAAAAGTTTTGAATGCGTTTTCAGATAATTTCAGATGCTATTTCATAGAATAAGTCTGTTTGAAGCCAATTGGTCTTGCCGGGGGTTATTAAGTTGGGTTATCAGAGTTAAGTTGAAAAATTTGGTAAATTTTATTAGTTTACTTTTGAAAGTTTACAATTTAGAGGTGTGAAGGCAGTGAACCTCACCGATGAAGAAAAAATTGAGCTTTTAAAAATTGCTCGCAACTCGATCACAAGTACTGTTAATGGGGAAGGACTTCCTGAGGTTGAACCGAAAACTGAAAATCTTAAAACTCCATGTGGTGCTTTCGTTACGATAACAATTAATGATAATTTGAGAGGGTGTATCGGTTATGTTGAGCCAGTGAAGTCACTTGCTGAAACTGTTAATGAGGTAGCAGCTAAATCAGCGCTTGAGGACCCTCGATTTCCTCCGGTTGAACCTTACGAACTTGACAAAATAGAAATTGAAATATCGGTCTTGTCCCCCTTAACCCGTGTTAAATCAATTGATGAGATAAAGGTTGGAGAAAATGGGATAATGATCAAAAGAGGTTGGCGTCGGGGTTTGCTTTTGCCACAAGTTGCGGTTGAACATAACTTAACAAGGGAAGAATTTCTTGAGCATACATGTTTGAAGGCTGGTTTGCCACCTGATTGCTGGAAGGATAAAGAAACTGAAATTTACATATTTACCGCAATTGTTTTTAAAGAAAGCGATTTTAAACAAAAAACAGGGGAGGGTGTATGATAAAAGAAAAGGTAAGATTGCCAGCGGTTGCTGGTTTATTTTATCCCGATGTCCCATCGATTTTAAATGCGGAGATTGAAAAGATGTTTGAAAAGGTTAAAGATATAGTTGGTGATAAAAAAATTAACGGTGAGATAAAAGCCATAATAGCACCTCACGCTGGTTATATGTATTCAGGTCAAACTGCTGCCATTGCTTATTCTTTCGTTCGTGGGAAAGATTATGATACAGTCGTTGTGGTTTCACCAAGCCATAGAGAATATTTTGATGCCATTTCAATTTACAACGGGAAATATTACAAAACACCGCTTGGAGAGATTGAAATTGATTTTGAAGTTGCTGAAAAAATTGTTTGGATGGGAAATGGTTTAATTGAGTTTTCATCGTATGGTCATAAAACTGAACATGCGGTTGAAGTTCATCTCCCGTTTCTTCAAAAGGCGTTGAACCATTTTAAGCTCGTCCCAATTGTGATGGGAGATCAAAAGGCTGATTACTGTTTTCGCCTTGGGGATATACTTGGAGAAGTTTTGAGCGGGCGCAATGTTCTACTTGTTGCAAGCACTGATTTATCTCATTACTACCCTTATGAAGTTGCGGTTAAATTTGATAAGATTGTAATTAATGATATCACAAGTTTTGATGAAGAAAAGCTTATGAGCGACCTTGAGCAGCATAGATGTGAGGCTTGCGGTGGAGGCCCAACCGTTGCTGTTATGCGAGCAGCCAAAAAACTTGGTGCGGATAAATCCGAAGTTCTTTATTATTGCAATTCGGGGGATGTTACAGGTGATAAGACGGGCGTTGTTGGTTATCTATCCGCTGTTCTATTTAAAGCAGGTTGATTTAGGTTGGCACTTAAATCTTTCAACATAGCTATCGTCGGTGCAGGGAGAGTTGGAACTTTGATGGGAAAGTTTCTTAGTCAAGCACTTGGACACAGAATAATTGCTGTGATAAGTAGAAGTGATGAATCGATAGAAAGGTTTTTGAAAAGAGTAAAAGCTGAGGTTGCCTCAAAATCAATTCGCGATTTGCCTTCCGAAGTTGAAGTTATTTTCATAACCACATCCGATTCAGCGATTAAGGATGTAGCTGAAAAAATTTCCAATCTTGAAAATTTAAATTTTAAAAATCTTGTGGTTTACCACACATCTGGGGTTTTAACAAGCGATGTGCTTGAAAGTTTATATCAATGTGGCTCAGAGGTTGGCTCTTTGCATCCTGTTTATTCAGTTTCGCACTTTGATTATACGCTTGAAGAAATAAAGAAGATAAAATTCACACTTGAAGGTAGCAAAAAGATTTATGACATAACGAAGTGGATTTTTTACAATTTCGATTCAAACATTTTTCCGATTGATAAATCTTGCAAAGTCCTTTATCACATTGCATGTGTCTTTGCATCTAATTATGTGATTGCTCTTTTGAATGCAATTGATGAAATTTTAAAGAAGACAAATTTAAATGTTGACGACAAATTTTTGTTCCCGCTTGTGGAAGCGTCACTTAAAAATGTAGAGGAAATCGGAGTAGTGAATGCTCTTACAGGACCGATTGAAAGAGGTGATTTGGAAACGCTTGAACTTCATCTCAATGAACTTAAAGACAAGTTTCCGGAGATTTTACCGCTTTATTCTTCGCTGGCGATAGAGACGATAAGGGTTGCTTTCAGAAAGAAAAGCATTTCGGTTAACCTTGCATCTCAAATGCTTGGACTCGTAAGTTCTTACATTGGTAAAAAATAGAAGTATCTATGGTTGATTATCACACCCACACGAGACTTTGTCGACATGCGAATGGAGAAATAAAAGATTATGTTTTGAGCGCGATCAACAAAAATTTTAAAGAGATAGGGATTTCAGACCATATGCCTTTGCCCGGGGATTTTGACCCTGAGCATAGGATGAGCATTGATGAATTTAAAATTTATAAACAGTGGTATGATTCAGCTGTCGAAGAATTCAGGGATAAAATTAAGATAAAATTTGGAATTGAGGCTGAATTTATAGAGGGGAAGATTGATTTCATCAGAGAGTTTGTTATGAATGGAAAATTTGATTATGTGATTGGTTCGCTTCACTTTATCGGGGACTGGAACATCGCAAGTCATAAGGAGGCATGGAAATGGGATGGACGGGATGTAAACGAAGTTTATGAAAGCTATTACAAAACTGTGAAGAAGCTTGTATCCGTGGGAATTTTTGATATCGTTGGGCATTTTGATATGATAAAAAAATTTGGGCATCGTTCGGATAAAAATTTTGAAGACCTTATAAGGGAGATACTTAAGCTTGTGAAAGAATATGGGTTGTGTGTTGAAATTAACACATCTGGATTGAGACATAAAGTTGGGGAGATTTATCCTTCCGTTGAGATCCTTGAAATTGTGAAAGAGTACAGGATTCCGCTTACACTTGGATCAGATGCACACAGCCCTGGGGATGTGGGTAAAGGATTTGAAGTCGCATATGAGTTGATTCAAATTTATGGTGATGGCAAAGTTTCAGTTTTTGAGAGGAGGGAGAGGAAGGAGATAAAATTATGATCATATCGATAGAATTTTCGCAATTTTCAGAAGGTATGGATCGGGCTCTTTTTTTCTGCCAAATGTTTCTTTAAGTGGTGTAAGTTTTATTTCACCCTTTACCTCTCCGACCATAACATTAAATTTCCCATTTATCAATGCCTCAACTGCTGCGACGCCAAGTTTACTTGCAAGGATTCTGTCCCTTGCGCTCGGGGCGCCTCCGCGTTGAATATGTCCGAGGATTACAACTCTGTAATCAAATCCGTAAAGTTCTTTTACTTTTTTAGCGATTTTAAATGCGCCTCCTTCCTCATCCCCTTCTGCAACAATTATTATACTGCTTGTTTTATCTTTTCTGAAGCCCCTTAAAACATTTCGTATTTCCTCGTAATCTGTTTGTTCTTCGGGTATTGCAATGTATTCAGCTCCTCCGCCAATTCCAGCTTCAACCGCTATGAATCCGCTTGTCCTTCCCATCACCTCAACATAAAACAATCTATCATGTGCATCTGCTGTATCTCTAATTTTGTCGATTGACTCAAGCGCTGTGTTAACTGCGGTGTCATATCCGATTGTGTAATCAGTTCCGTACAAGTCGTTATCAATCGTTGCAGGTATTCCAACCGATGGGATTCCATGCTCTTCATACAGTGCTACCGCACCGCGAAAAGTTCCATCGCCACCAATTGCAACAAGTGCCTCTATCCCTTGTTCTTTCAAATTCTTTGCAGCTTTTGCTCTTCCTTCTTTTGTCATGAATTCTTCAGATCTTGCGGTTTTTAGAATTGTTCCACCGCGTTGGAGAATGTTTGATACAGACCTTGCTTGTAGAGGTATGAATTCACCATTTATCATTCCTTGATACCCATGACCAATTCCGATAACTTCAAGACCGTAGTAAATCCCAGCTCTTACGACCGCTCTTATACATGCATTCATTCCGGGGGCGTCACCGCCGCTTGTGAATACACCAATCTTTTTCATTTTTTTTTGCATTGTAGGTTTTGTTTTGAAAATCAGGATTAAATTTAACCAAGCCTCCCAAAAAATCCAACTTCCACAGAGGTGAAATTAAATGTTTGAAGATTTTGATTACTTTGTTTAACTTTTGAGTGAAAAAATTAGATAGGCATTACTAAAGATGAAAAGTTTAACTTTTTTCGCTCTTGTTTGTCTTGCTTCCGTCGGATTTTCTCAGGATTTTTTTAAAAAAGCTGAAATTAAAAATGACACAATTGCCAAGGTTGGGAATAAATCTATAACAGTAAGGGATTTCATTGAGAGATACGAGTTAACGATATGGCTGGGGAAAGAAAAGAGAACGCAGGTTGATAAGAACAAGCTTGAATTTTTATATTCAATGATTGCTGAAAAATTGCTCGCACTTAAAGGGCTTGATCTCGGGCTCGATAAAGAGCCGGAAATTCAAAGGGCAATTCGGCAAACGGAGAAACTTTTGGTGCTTGATGCTCTTTATAGGCAAGAGATAAAAAACAAAGTTAGTGTATCTGAGAAAGAAATTCTTGAGGCATTGCCAAAGTATAATACGGAGGTTGAATTACATTACATAGTTACAGAGACGAAAGAAAAAGCGGATTCGGTTTGGAATTTATTGAAAAGCGGGGAGGATTTTGATAGTTTGATGGTGAAGTTGGGGCAAAAGGATAATTCTGAAAAATTAAGATGGGGGGAAATTTACGAGCCGATTGAAAAGGTTGTTTATGAGTATCTTTCCGTTGGTGAGGTTTATCAACCTGTTCAGGTGGATTCGCTGTGGTATATCATAAAGCTTGCGGGTAAGACATCAAAGTTCGGTTTAAGCCCCGATGAAATTGAAAGTGCAAAGAGCCAAGTGAGGAAAATAATTCAGGAACGAAAGGAGAGACAAAGATTTATTGAGTTTGTAAATGAGTTTGGGAGGGGTAAAATTTTAAAAGTGGATACTCATCTTTTGAAACTTCTTTACAAAGAGATAAACAACATAGTTGAAAGGAAAAAGTATGTTCGTAAAGCGGAAAATGTTTCAATTTACCCACTTGCTGTTTTAAGAGATGATTTCCTTGATATAAAGTCAAAACTTGCAGGATTTCTTGACCAATATTTCTTGAAGGGTGATAGTTTTAGCAGAACGCTTGATTATGTGATAGATCAGCTTTCTTTTAAAGGATTTGTCCTTCATTCTGATAAACAAAGTGTCTTCGGCGTTTTAAATGGGCTTTTAAAAACAATAATAAATGAAGAGTTTCTTGCTTTTGAGGGATATAGGCGTGGATTGGATAAATCGCCAGATGTTTTAAAAGATATGGAGATGTGGCGCGATGCTTATCTTGCTTATGCTGTTAAAAAGCTGATGTTGGACTCTTTGAAGCTTAACCGTTCGATTTCGGCTGAGGAACTTTTAAAGAGTTATCGTCCAATGGCTGGTGATGTATGGGAGATAAAAATTCAAGAAATACTTGTTGATGATATTAATTTTGCGGATTCACTTTTGAGTCTTATTAGGTCTGGATATGATGTGGGGGAACTTGCGAGGAGATTTTCTAAAAGGGAATTTGCAAGGGAAAATGATGGGGTAATTGGTTATGTTCTTTCAAATCAACTCGGTGAAATAGGACAGATTGCTGGCACACTTGAAATAGGCGAGGTTTATGGTCCACTTTATACTGAAGATGGTTATTCAATTTTTAAACTGCTTGACAAACGCAAACCTAAAGATACGCTTTTCGTTGTAAATTACGACACATTTAGCGTTGTTCTAAATAAGTTAATTGCTTCGCTTGCCGATGAATATGGTGTAAGCGTGAAGCCGGAAATTTTAAAATCTGTAGAAGTCACTTACCTAAACACCATCGTTGTTCGCTTCCTCGGGTTTAACAATAGAATTCTTGCAGTTCCCTTGCTTGAAAGAAATGTTGACTGGTTGAGGTTTATAAAAAGGAAAGATTTACCGTTGCCCTGAAAATTTTGTTTTGGTGTGTTTGCATCGGATAATAATTTGAATTTATCCCTTGGTTTTAATATATTTGCAAAGAGTTCTTTGACGAAAATAAATATAGAAATTTTATGCTAAGTGAATTTGCGAAGGTTTTGTTGTTTTTAATCATAGGCGTAGTTTTTGTTGCTGGAGCTTTAATCGTAAACCGCCTCATCCGTCCCCATAGACCAAATCCCGAAAAATCTACAATTTACGAATGTGGAGAAGAGCCTATCGGAAATCCATGGATAAGGTTTAACATTAGGTTTTACACGGTTGCTTTGGTGTTTTTGATTTTTGAGGTTGAAGTTGTGTTTTTATTTCCATGGGCTGTGATTTATAAAGAACTCGGTTTGTTCGCATTCATTGAAATGGTTGTTTTTCTTTTGATTTTAATACTTGGTTATGTTTATGCTTGGGCGAAAGGAGACCTTGAGTGGGATAAGCCAAAGCCTAAGTATTTTGGAGTTGAAAGGGAGAAAAGAGAGGTAGAAGAAGTTCAGGCGTGATCATGCCTTTTAAAGAAGGGTCGATAAAAATTAATTTGGAGAATTTTAAATGGGACTTTTAGATAAAAGATTTGAAAGCGAAAACATAATTATAACAAGCGTTGAAGATGTATTAAACTGGGCGAGGCTATCTTCATTATGGATGATGCAATTTGGACTTGCATGCTGTGCAATTGAGATGATGGCTGCTTCAGCTTCACATTTTGATATAATGAGGTTTGGTGTAATCCCGAGGTCAAGCCCAAGGCAGGCGGATTTAATGATAGTTGCGGGGACAGTAACTTTGAAAATGGCTTCTCGCGTGAAAAGGTTGTATGAACAGATGCCGGATCCAAAGTATGTAATATCTATGGGAAGTTGTGCAAATTGCGGAGGTCCATACTGGGAACACGGTTATCATGTTTTAAAAGGGGTTGATAGAATCATTCCAGTTGATGTGTATGTTCCGGGTTGTCCGCCGAGACCTGAAGCATTGCTTGAGGGTATAATAAAACTTCGCGAGAAGATCAGGCGTGAAAGCTTGGTCAAGAAAAAACTTCCACCAGTTTATGTAGAGGAAAAATAAAAATGAGGTTAAGATGCAAGCAAGTGAAGTTTACGAGAGGATAAAGTCAAAATTTGAAGATGCGATCGTAGAATTTAAAGCAGACGCAATTGTTGAACCGTATCTTGAGGTTAAAGCTGATAGAGTAAAAGATGTTTGTGAATTTTTGAGAGATGATCCTGAGCTTGCGTTTGATTATTTGATGTGCTTAAGTGGGGTTGATTATGGAAATGGGACGCTTGGGGTTGTTTATCATATTTATTCAATGAAATATGGGCATAGATTTGTTTTAAAGGTTAAAGTTCCCGTTGATAACCCGGTTGTTCAATCTGTTGAATCTGTTTGGAGGAGTGCGGATTGGCATGAAAGGGAGGCGTACGATATGTTTGGAATTATCTTTGAGGGGCATCCGGATTTGAGAAGAATTTTAATGCCATACGATTGGCCAGAGGGAAGTTATCCTCTGAGAAAAGATTTTCAAGTTCCCGAATTTTATAACGGGATGAAGGTTCCGTATTAAAGATAGATTACAAAAATAAACAATAGGTGTTGATTTAATGGCAACCTTTGAAATAACCACTCGCTCTGTTAAGGGGGATTTGAAGACCGATACAATGATTTTAAATATGGGACCACAACATCCATCGACCCACGGGGTTTTAAGGCTTGAACTTGTGGTTGATGGTGAGATAATCGTTGATGTCATCCCGCATATAGGTTATCTTCATCGTTGTTTTGAGAAGCATGCCGAGCAGATGACAAATTATCAACAAGTCATTCCCTATGTTGATAGAATGGATTATGTTGCAGCGATGGGAAATGAACTTGCGTATGTTCTTGCGGTTGAAAAATTGTTAGGTATTGAAGTTCCGGAGAGGGTTCAGTATATTCGTGTTATAATGGCTGAGTTGCAAAGGATAGCGAGTCATCTTCTTGCTATTGGCACTTATGGACTTGATCTTGGTGCTTTTACGCCGTTTTTGTGGTGTTTCAGAGAAAGGGAAAAAATACTTGATTTATTTGAGATAACATGTGGTGCAAGACTGCTTTACAACTATATCTGGGTTGGGGGTGTATCACATGATTTGCCATCTGAATTTGGGAAAAAACTTAAAGATTTTTTGAAAACATTTCCCAAAGCGCTGAAAGAGATAAACGATCTTTTGACATTTAATAAAATTTTTATAGACAGGACTGCAAATATAGGAGTTTTGCCTGCTGATGTTGCGATAAATTATGGTTGCAGTGGTCCAATGTTAAGAGGTTCTGGTGTTAAGTTTGATTTGAGGAAGAATGAACCTTACCTTGTTTATGATAGATTTGAGTTTGACATTCCTGTTGGTGAGGGAAAGATGGGAACAGTTGGTGATTGTTGGGATAGGTACTATGTGCGTGTGCGGGAAATGGAAGAGAGTTTGAAGATAATAGAGCAAGCGTGGGAACAACTTCCACCTGGTGATGTTCACGCTGCGATACCTAAGAAGGTTCGCCCCCCGCAGGGTGAAGTTTATTTTAGAACTGAAAATCCAAGAGGAGAGATTGGTTTTTACATCATAAGCGATGGACACTCTGCATCACCATTTAGAGTTAAAGCAAGGGCACCGAGCTTTGTCAATTTATCCGTTCTGCCGGAGATTTCAAGAGGTTATATGATCGCAGACCTTGTGGCTATACTTGGAAGTGTTGATATAGTTTTAGGTGAGGTTGATAGGTAAAATTCAAAAACAAATTTTGCTTTTGAAATGCCTGAAATTTTGAATATGTTAATTGCTTCTGTTATCCCTCTTTTATTTATACTTGTTTACGCAGTTGTGATTTTATGGGTTGAGATAAAGGTTGCTTCACATGTCCAAGATCGACTTGGGTATATGTATACGGGTGGTTTTCATGGTTGGGCGCAGCCAATAGCAGACCTTTTGAAACTTTTAACCAAAGAGCATATAACGCCGGAAAAATCAGATAAAATTCTTTTTACATTAGCTCCTATACTTGTCTTTGCAAGTTCATACGCAGCGTATGCTGCAATTCCATTCACCTCAACCTTTATCGCGTCAAATTTGAATGTTGGGATATTTTACATCGTTGCTATAACTTCGTTTGTTGTCATAGGGATTTTGATGGCGGGTTGGTCATCAAATAATAAATATTCTTTGCTTGGTGCGATGCGCTCTGTGGCTCAAATTGTAAGCTATGAGATTCCGACCGTTTTATCAATTTTAACTGTAATTGTGGCTGTTGGGACATTGAATTTGCAGGAGATATGTGAAATCCAGAAAGGGGGATTATTTAGCTGGAACATTTTTAAATATCCACCATTTATGTTGATAACTTTCCTGATATATTTTATCGCATCACTTGCTGAAGTTAATAGAACACCGTTTGACATTCCTGAGGCTGAGTCGGAGCTTGTTGCGGGATATCATACTGAGTATACTGGGATGAAATTTGCTATATTTTACCTTGCTGAGTATGCAAATATGTTCCTTGTCTCGGGGATTGCGGCGATTTTGTTTTTTGGGGGATGGAATAGCCCATTTGGTGAGTTTTTGTCGGGTCCAGGATGGGGAGTTTTCTGGTTTGTTTCCAAAGGTTTGTTTTTTGTGTTTCTGCAAATAATGTTGAGATGGACATTGCCAAGATTGAGGGTTGATCAGTTGATGTATGTTTCATGGAAAGTACTGACGCCGATTTCATTTGTGAACTTAATGATGGTTGGTTTGTGGGCAATTTTAAAATAAAACTTGCTTTAAAATGAGGCAATACTTTAAAAATATATTTGTGGCTATTTGGACAATTCTTATCGGCTTGAAACTTACTTTTAAACATCTCTTTGTAAGAGCTGTGACAATTCAATATCCGGATGTTAAACTTAAACTTCCCGATAGGGCGAGGAATCGACTCTATGTTAACATAGATGATTGTATCGGATGCAGACAGTGTGAGATGGCATGTCCTGTTGATTGTATAACTATTGAAACAGTCAAAGCATTACCAAATGAAGACCTTGGTGTTACATCCACGGGGAACAAGAAAAGGTTGTGGGTCACTAAGTTTGACATTGATATAAGCAAGTGCTGTTATTGTGGTTTGTGTGTTTACCCCTGTCCAACGGAGTGTATCTATATGACAGATGTTTATGAATTTTCGGAATATAAAAGACATAACTTGATTTATCATTTCAGCAACTTTACTCCTGAGGAAGCCGAGATGAAGAAGAAGCAAGTTGAGCAGTTTGAACTTGAACAAAGGATGAAGAAGGCAAAGCCAGCGGAGCAAGTTGCGGTTAACAATCCTGAAAACACCGAGAAAAAAACTTAAAAACAAAGGATTTGATAAAATGAGTTTATTTGATGTCGCTTTTTATATTCTTGCCCTTATAACTGTTGGTTCAGCGATAGTTGTTGTGAGCTCAAGGAACATCATCTATTCTGCCTTTGCACTTCTTTTTACATTTTTTGGCGTTGCGGGGTTATATGTTTTGCTTAATGCCGATTTTATCGCGGTGACGCAGATTTTGATTTATGTCGGTGGGATTCTTGTTTTGATAATTTTTGGTGTTATGCTTACAACGAAGGCTTTTGATGTGCCTATAAAAACTGAAACTTTGCATGTTGGTCCTGCGATTGTAATAACAGGCGCAATTATGGGTACGCTTTTCGGGGTAATTTTAAAAACGAAGTGGTTTGATGTTCTAAATGTTCAATGGGACGCCACAACGAAAAAGATAGGTGAGAAGTTGATGACTGATTTTCTTCTGCCATTTGAGGTCGCTTCAGTCGTTTTGCTTGTTGCTTTACTTGGTGCTGTCATAATTGCAAGGAGAGAAAAAAGTTAAAATTAAAAATGGATTTATAAATGTTGGTGAATTTATCGGGACTTAAAAATGTTGGGCTTGAACATTTTCTAATCGTTGGGGCGATTCTTTTTTCACTTGGGATTTATGCTGTGGTCACGAGAAAAAATGCGATCATGGTTTTAATGGGAATTGAACTTATTTTGAATTCGGCAAATATAAATTTTATCGCTTTTTCAAAATATAGCACAGCAGATTTAAGTGGTCATCTTGCTGCGATTTTCGTTATAATTCTTGCAGCTGCTGAGGCAGCGATCGCCATAGCCATTGTTTTAAACATCTACAAAAACTTTCTTACCATAAACATCGACGAGGTTGATAATCTAAAGCGATGAATTTCAAGGGTATGATTGAATTGCCAAGGTTTAAGTTTAAAAATAAAACAAAATTAAGATAGCATGAATCAAAACACGCTGATTTTGCTTGCTATTCTTGCTTTGCTTTTGCCACTTTTGGGATTTGTTCTTTTGATTTTCTGGGGGAGGAAGCGCCTGCCGAGACGAGGTGATGTGCTCGAAACTGGGCTTGTCCTTGGTTCGCTTGTTCTTTCGCTTATAGTTTTTTTCAATAAAATACTTTATTTCCCGTCTCCAATTGAGTGGAAATTTGAGTGGGTGAATTTTGGATTTGTGAAAGATTGGGGTGAGATGAAAATAACGCTTGGTATTTTGATTGATAATCTCTCGGCAACGATGCTTGTCGTTGTTAATGTCATAAGTTCGCTCGTTCATATTTTTTCAATTGGCTATATGAAAGATGATGTGCGATATTCCCGGTATTTCGCGTATCTTGGCTTTTTTACATTTTCGATGCTTGGGATTGTTTTGACAAATAACTTTTTTACGATGTATGTTTTTTGGGAGCTTGTTGGTGTATCATCTTATCTTTTAATTGGTCATTGGTATGAGAAGAAATCGGCTTCAGATGCTGCTAAGAAAGCTTTCATTGTAAATAGAGTTGGGGATTTCGGTTTCTTTGTTGGGATAATGATAATATGGGCGAGTTTGAAAACATTTAACTTTGGTGAAGTTTTTGCTGGGATTGAGCAAGGGAAATTGTCTGGGGGATTGCTTACAGCTGCTGGGATCTTGGTTTTTTCTGGTGCGATTGGTAAATCAGCTCAATTCCCACTTCATGTTTGGTTGCCCGATGCGATGGAGGGTCCAACTCCGGTCAGTGCTTTAATTCATGCAGCGACGATGGTTGCTGCTGGCGTTTATCTTACTGCGAGAACTTATGCGATGATGAGCGCGGATGCCTTGACATTTATTGCATATATCGGTGCTGTGACGGCATTTATTGCTGCGACAATTGCTATAACTCAAACAGATATAAAAAGGGTTCTTGCTTATTCGACGATTTCGCAGCTTGGGTATATGACTATGGCACTGGGCAGTGGGGCTTATGTTGCTGGATTTTTCCATCTTGTGACGCATGCTGCGTTTAAAGCTGGCTTGTTTCTTGGTTCTGGCTCGGTGATACATGCTATGCATCACGCTTTGCATAAGGTTCATGACCATCATACAGACCCGCAAGACATACGAAATATGGGCGGGTTAAAGAAAAAAATGCCGATAACTTATTACACATTTTTAATCTATACGCTTGCAATATCGGGCATCCCGCTTACATCTGGATTTCTAAGCAAAGATTCAATTCTTGCTGGTGCTTTCGCTTTTGGGAAATTAAGCGGTCATACGCTGATACCTTTGATTGGATTTTTCGTTGCTGGTTTAACTGCGTTTTACATGTTTAGACTTTTGATATTGACATTTCATGGTGAGCCAAAGAGAAAAGATATTTTTGAACATATACATGAGTCGCCGAAAGTTATGACGGTTCCGCTTGTTATACTTGCTGTTTTATCGCTTTGGTTCATCTTTGGACCGAATCCATTTGACGCGAGTGCAACT
>JBKBWH010000249.1:248-2656 GCA_046289115.1 Candidatus Kryptonium sp. | reverse complement strand
CTTTTTGAACAAGCCTATCGCCTTCTTTGTATGGTTCTCCATTTTTTGAAAAATATCTCATCGTGCTTGGAAATTTTTTGAAGTGTTCAAAGGCATTTTTAAAAGCATTTGCAAGCCCTTCATTTACAGTAAAACCTTCTTCAGCAAGTTTGATCGCTGGATTTAAAACTTCTTTTCTTGACATAGTTCCATATTTTTCAAGTGCAAGCAACAGTCCAGCAACTGAACCAGGAACCCCAACCGATAGATGTCCAATTTGACTTTTTTCAGGTATGAAATTACCGTTTTCATCTAAAAACATATCTTCATGCGCTTTTAGTGGTGCTTTTTCTCTATAATCAATCGTGACCGTTTCACCGTTTGCCATTCTTATTACCATAAATCCCCCGCCTCCGATATTTCCAGCCTGTGGATATGTCACGGCAAGAGCAAATCCAACGGCAACCGCTGCATCAACGGCGTTTCCACCCTTTTTTAAAATTTCAATTCCAACCTTTGTCGCAAGCGAGTCAGAAGAAACAACCATTCCGTTAAATGCTTTGACGGGCTTTTTTGAAGCTGATTCAAGCAGTGTTATTTGTGCAAAAAGCAGTGAGAGAATGACGATGAGATTAACTTTTTTCATTTTGCCTTAAAATTTGTTTTTAGGTGTTTCAATTAAATTTTACGCATTATTTTCTCACTAATCAAGAGTGAAGCGTTTTGAGGGTGTAAAAGGGCAATTTTTTTGTTTCTTTAAGAATAGCCTTGAAAACACTTGACAAATAGTTTTAAAATTATTATATTAAAACTGCATAATCATCCCCGTTTCCTTTCCCGCCGAGATCGCTGGCGTGTGTCCCCGAGCGCCGGCGGTCTTTTTTATTTTGGGGGTTGATGTTGAAAAGGAGTTAAAATTTTGGTATTTTTAATTTGGATGTGAAATTCATTGTAGGAAAGAATAATGATTGAAAAATTTGAAGTTTGGGATGCGCACGTTCACTTCTTTTCCTTTAACTTTTTTAAAACATTGATAAGAATGAAGGGGAGTGAAACACCTTTAAACGATGAATTTGCTTTACTTAAGGAAAAGTATGGCATAGAAACTCCGCCTGTTAGCCCCGTTCAACTTGCAAGGCGCTGGATTGAGGAGATGGGGAAATACGGAATTTCAAAACTTGTCTTGTTTTCAAGCATCCCTGAAGATACGATTTCAGTATCCACAGCTATGACTGCATTTCCAGATAAATTTATTGGTTTCTTTACGCTAAACCCACTTGCTGAGAATATAGATCTTGAGATAAAGCACGCCGTTGAAAATATGGGGATGAAAGGAATGATTCTATTCCCTGCGCTTTACCATATCCATGTTTATGATGAGTTGCTTGAAAGAGTTTACATCCTTGCTGAGGAATATCGTTTGATCGTTTTTACTCATTTCGGAATTTTAAGAATACCAGTTCGTGAGATGATCGGTGTTAAAGAGCAAATAGATGGAACTTATGGTAACCCTACAGATCTTCACAGAGTCGCGGTAAGGCATCCAGATGTTAACTTCATAATTCCACATTTCGGGGCTGGATATTTTAGAGAACTTTTAATGCTGGGTGCGCAATGTAAAAATGTTTATGTTGACACTTCAAGTTCAAATTCATGGATAAAAATTCTACCATACAAAATCGACCTTAAAACTGTATTTGCGAAAACGATAGAGATATTTGGCGTCGACAGAATTATATTTGGAACGGATAGCGGTGCCTTCCCTCGTGGATATAGGATTGATATACTAAATCAGCAACTTGAGATATTAAATGAGCTTGGTTTGTCTTCGGATGAAACTCAAAAAATTCTTTCGGGGAACATAAAGCGTTTGCTCGGTTTTTAGGAACAAAGTGTAAAGGTTTTCTTTTTTAATTTGAAAAATTATTTATATCTTTTTGCGAATTCCTTACGGTAAAAGTTATATGAAAGATTTTAAAGGAGAAAGAATGCTTATGAAAGCCCAAGATGTTAATGCTCCTTGGGCATATAAAGAGGCTGGTAGTTCAGGCACTGAAGATTTAATCTTATTAGACAATGTTCAATTTATCTATGAGTTAGCTCTCGCTCAGTTAGAGCTTCAATCGCTTGGGGTAGATTTTCAGATAACTAATGGCTTGAGAGAATTTAAGTTGATAAAAGCTGAAAATTTAGATGAAGTAGCTAAAAGAGTAGCCTACTTCAAAATCGTTGGGGGAAGATATACTGATTATTTTAAAATTATCCAAAAAAATAGAACACGATCTGTAAATCAATATTTAACTCATTGGATTTACCCCTATAAAGGTAAATTTCATCCACAAATGATCAGAGCATTATTAAACATTATTGGTTTAAAATCAGGGGATACAGTTCTTGATCCTTTTATAGGAAGTGGAACTACGGCCATT
>JBKBWH010000249.1:0-238 GCA_046289115.1 Candidatus Kryptonium sp. | reverse complement strand
GCCATTGAGGCTCAACTTTTAGGAATTAATTGCATTGGCATTGATATTTCTCCTTTGTGTGTTCTCCAGTCAAAGGTTAAGACAGAAAGCGTTGAAGTTTTAGATGAAATTTTGAAAGTGAAAAACGAAATAACAAACAAAATTGCAACATCTCTTTTTAATCAAGAGGGCAAATCATTCTTGGAAGTTGTTGATTCATTTTCAAATGAAAAAGTAAAAAACTTTTATAAAATGGCTT
>JBKBWH010000248.1:0-2675 GCA_046289115.1 Candidatus Kryptonium sp. | reverse complement strand
TTATTTCAGATGGTTTGAGTTTGTAAAGCAAGCTGATAATTATTGTGTTTATCCCAACGCTTTTCCCAGAGCCCGTAGCCCCACCGATCAAAAGATGTGGCATTCTCGCAAGGTCATCACAATAAACCTCACCAGTTATCGTCTTTCCCATCGCTATTGGAAGAACCCCGCTGAAATTTTTAAATTCAGGTGAACCTATCACACTTCTTATTTTAACTATCATGGGCTTACGATTTGGAATTTCTATCCCAACTGTTCCTTTCCCAGGCATCGGAGCTATAACCCTTATTCCGCGAGCTGCAAGCGCAAGAGCTATGTCATCCGCAAGCGAAACAATTTCCCTTACTTTAACATCAGCCGCTGGAACTATTTCATAAAGCGTGACTACAGGTCCAGGGGTTATACTTATTTTTTCAACTTCAATATCAAAATTCGCAAGTTTATTCCTCAAAAGCTCCGCATTCAAATTAAGCTCTTCATCATCAGCGACGGTCTCCTCATCCGGGGGATCAAGCAACTCAATGGGTGGAAGTTTGAAATCAAGTTTTCTAACTTGTTGCCTCTTTTGCTCTTCCTTTGATACAATTTGCACCTTCTCAGTTACCCCCTCTTCTTTAACCCTTTCAATTTTTAAAGTTTCAGGCTCCGGTTTTGAAATAACGATTTCAACCTGTTCTTCAACCCGTTTCTGCTCAGGTTTTAAAATTTTTACATCTGAAGGTTTTCTTCTCGGCTTAAACTTTAACCTACTTAAAAACGCTGAAACTTTTCCCCCAATGCTTATCGCAATATCATAAAAATTAATTTCAAAGATAAACCCAAGAAAGACCAAAAATAGAATAAGTGTTATTAATATGCTCCCAAACTCACCAAAAAGCTTTATCAAAACATCGGCAACATATAGCCCAACCACACCACAAATTTCACTTTTAAATTCCTCAGTCCCAAAAATTAATTTCAAATTCCCCAAAAACACTGACAAAATAAACGAAAAAAACAACAGATAAAACGACCATTTAAAAAATAAATGTTTATCTTTGTTGAAAAACAAAAAAACTCCCCACAACATCAAAATTAATCCGATAAAAACCGAGGCATATCCAAATGTATAATTTATCAAAAAGAATGAAATCTTTGCGCCGAAGAAGCCAAGCCAATTATGGGTTCGTTCAAGTTTCTGCCGTACTTGCTCATCACCTGTTAAAATCTTGCCGATCTCAGAAATAGAGATAAGATTTGCCTGATCTTTCGGGCTATAAGATAAAATGCTTAAAGTTAAAATCAACCCAAAAACAAAAATCAAAATTGAAATCCCTATCCTATGCCGTGTGAAAAAACTTTCATGTTTTGATGAATTCTTCTTCCTCCTATACTCAATATTTCTCGTTTGTGAAGCCACAGACTAAATCTCTAAATTTCATTTTTCTTCAAAAGTTAGCCAAAAAAACATTCTATTGCAAAAATCAATCCTCTTCAAGCGAATTAAGTATATTAACATAGTTCATATACCTTCTCCTGTCAATTTTCCCCAAACTAAGAGCTTCTTTAACTGCGCAATCCGGCTCATGGACATGGGTGCAATTTGAAAATTTACACCGATCGAGAAATTTTCTAAACTCGGGATAATAAAAACCAAGCTCGCTCTTTTCGATGCCAGCAAGACCAAACTCTTTGACCCCAGGCGTATCAGCAATGAAACCACCAAAGGAAAGATGATGAAGCTCAGTATGAGTTGTGGTATGTCGTCCCTTACCAGTTTTCTCACTTACTTCCATAGTTACTACATCCAAACCCGGCTCAATAGCATTTATCAAAGCAGATTTCCCAACCCCTGATTGACCGACAAAAACACTGGTTTTGTCCTTCAAAATTTTTTTCAAATCATCAAGCCCCTCACCTGTTTCCGCACTTGTCTTTATTATCTCATAACCCGCTTTCTTACCATAAACCTTAACAAATTCATTAACCTCTTTCCAATCCTCAATTAGATCAATTTTATTGATGCAAATTATCGGCTTTATATTATTTCTCTCACTTGCGACAAGCAACCTGTCCACAAACCCCCAAGGAACATAAGGCATATTAAACGAAGTCACAACAATTGCCTGGTCGATGTTTGCAACTATAACATGCTCAAGTTCTCTTTTGCCAACTGCTTTTCTATACAACTTATTAAACCTTTCAAAAACCTCTTCAATTACACCAGTCCCGTCCTCGAGAATTTGCACCTTTACATTATCCCCAGCTACAACTGGGCTCGTGCTCACTTTATTCTGCAAACGCATCTTTCCCCTTAATTTGCACTGTATAACCTCACTCCCAACCTGAACATTGAATATAGATCCATGCGCACTTATAACTTTTCCTACTAAAACATCATTCATGCGACATCTTTCCTTTTGTTTTAACTAAATAAAAATAAGATTTCAAAACCACAATTGCAAAATTTCTCACCCAACAGACTCTCAAATCCTCAAAACCCTATTTCAAAATTACATAAATAAATTTGTAAAAATTACAAACTAATTTCGTCGCACCAGGCCATCATCTACTATTCCAATTACCACACCGGAACCTGTAATTCCGTAATCATCCCAAACCTTGTCTGCACGAATACTAACATGCTGAAAACTAGTTGGATGCAAATGCCACTGTTGATAAAATAATGGATCGCT
>JBKBWH010000247.1:0-2687 GCA_046289115.1 Candidatus Kryptonium sp. | reverse complement strand
AACTTTGAAGGAGGTTTCAGTTCAAAGCTTCGGAGATGATGTTTTAATAACGGGTTACCTCTAATGCTGTTTATGTGCGTTAACAATATAAACTCCTGTAAAATATCCGATAGCGGAGCCGAGAAAAACATCCGAAAACCAATGTTGATTGTTATAAACGCGAGCAAGCGCAGTCAAAATAGCTGGAGTATAAATCAAAAATCTGATAAATTTACTTTCAAATTTTGAAGCTATCACCGTCGAAATAGCAAAACTCAGAGTTGCATGTCCCGAAGGCAATGAATAAAATTTATTTCCTCCGAAACTAAATGGATGAAATTTAAATTTATCTCCACTTACATATGGTCTTTCCCTACCAAAAGCAACTTTCAAGCATGTCGTTGTAAACCCCGATAAAGCGCCAGCCTCAAAAACCATAAGCCCTGTCTCCCTGATTTTATCATCCCCAAATAAAATTCCCGATGAGTATAATGTCCCCGCTATCAACCCCCACATCCAAAGGGTTCCATAATAATTGTCAATCTTCATCGCGGTTTTAAATGTTGCATTGTCAATTTTTTGAAAGTCTTTATTAAGGTGGTCAAAACTAAAAAGAAAAATTGTTCCTGCACCCACAATAGATGCGCGAACGATATCTTTATTATCAAATCTCAATGGAGAAGATAGGTAATTCACAGAATTTTTTGCGAAAATTTTAACATCGTGATTAAATTTGTCTATCAAATCTTGCGAAAAAGAAGCCCCAAGAGAAAGTTGAAAGCATAAAATCAACACGAAAATCCGAAGCGAAAATCTTTGCGGTTTCATTCTCAATTGCCTTTTTATTTTGCGAAGCAAAATTTTTCAAAAGTTTGACTTTTATCTTCATCTGATTTAAATTTTACCAAAAAATAGAAAAACAAAGAGATGAAAATTAAGAACCTTGTTTTAATCATCCTTCTGCTTATAACAAGTTGCGGTAAAAAAGAAGACGCATCTTTACTTGAAAAAGCGGACAAAGAATATCAAAAGAAAAATCTAAAGAACGCAATTGAACTTTACAACAACTTCGTCACAAAGAATCCTGAAAGCCCAAAATCAGCAGAAGCACTTTTCAAACTTTCACAGATTTATTTAAGCGAACTTCACATGCCGAAAGAGGCGATAAAATTTTTAGAGCAAATCATTCAAAATTATCCGAACACAAAGGAAGCGATGAACGCTCTCTTTATGCTTGGTTTCATCCATGCCAATGAAATCCACAACTACGAAAAAGCAAAGGAATATTACCAAAAATTTCTTGAACTATATCCAAATTCTGAACTTGCGATATCAGCAAAATTTGAACTTGAAAATCTTGGCAAAGAACCACAAAAAATCATAACCAAGTAAACCTCACAGATAAACGATCTGGTGATTAAACTCAAACATTTCAAGTTCATCAAATAGTCTATTTATTAAGCTTGTCCCATATTTGTTGAGAAAATAAGTTACATTTAAAACTCTTTCCTGAAGCTCATCTTCGGGAAGCAGGTTAATCTTTAACTTTTCAATCTGTTTTGTCACAACTTCGTTTCGTTTCTGATTCATGTTAATTGCTTTTTCATAAATGTTATTTATGTGGTAAAGAATTTTGCTGGTTGAGTTATCAACAGCCCCACCAAGGGATGGCTCTATATTTGAAACGAAATCTTTAATCTCCCCAAGAAGCGATTCAATCCTTGACCTTACGCTATGGAAAAATCCATCAATATCAACATCTGAGCTCATACTTGTAATCTTCCTCGCAACAGATGAAAAGTCTGAAAAAATTTCGCGAATATCAATGTCGTATTTTTCCAAAACTTTTTTAACCTTTGGTTCAATTAAAGTTGCGCTTATCCTCGGAAAAATGAGTGGCATCGGAACTCCGAAATAAACATAAGCAGGTTTAAACTGTGCAAAGTAAGCAATTTCAGATGGACCTGCAATATAAGAAATCGTTGGCAAAAGTGTATCTTGACATATTGGTCTTAGAATTACATTTGGGCTTAATGCTTGTGGATTTACTTCAAGTATATGCTTAAGCTCTCCCTTGCTAAATTTAAATCTAACTCCCTTCAACCTAAACATCCCCTCTTCCTCAGCTGGTTCAATTGGATATCTCCCACCTTTGTAAAATAGGAACAAATTAATAGCTCGTGGTTTAGCTTGAGCGTGATAATCTCTCGCCTCAAGCTCGGCGCTTACATCAATTATCAGATTTGAAAGTTTGGGGTGTTCTTCTATCTCTTTTTCAAAAACTGGTGTGAGAAGCTTTTTTAAATTGACATCGTTAGGGTTTAAAAAGACCAAACCAAAATTTTTAAAAAGCTCACTAATGTATTTTGAGAACGCCTCGGCAAAGCTGACATCCTTTCTATATGCTGAGCCAACAAGATTTAAAATCTCATCTTTGAATTCACTTTCTTGAAGTTCGTCTTTAAGTCTTTGCAAAGCATCGTCAATTTTATCGTCAAACTTTATTCCTCCAACTGGACCATAATTTTCTTTAAATCCATCAGCTGGGATAAACTCAACCTTAATTAGTTCATTATTTGCATTGAAAATTTTAGCGTGGTTTGATTCAAGAAAATCGTGATCTTCGCTTTCAAGATAAAAAACCGGGACAAAGTTATAATCGGGAAATTTTTCGGACAAAAAGTGGGAAAGTTTTATCGCTGTTATAA
>JBKBWH010000246.1:0-2692 GCA_046289115.1 Candidatus Kryptonium sp. | reverse complement strand
CGAGGAGTTCAATGTCCCAACAGAATTGCTTGAAGCAATCGCATTTGTAAATACAAGATGGGTTCATATTGAACCTGAAAAATTCTCCCCAGCCTGTGATGATAAACCACCTGTTTATGGGATCATGGGTTTAAGGGATGATGATTGGTTTGGACATAGTTTAATTGAAGGGGCAAAACTTATCAATGTCTCTGTAGAGGTCGTTAAAAGGGATGTTTATCAAAACATAAGAGCAGGCGCAGCTTTACTTGCGAAACTTTCAAATGAAAAAGGATTGAAAAAAGGCGTATCAAAAATTGAGGATTATAAAGATGTCGTTGCCAAATTTAGCGGTATACCGCAACCTGAGATAGCTCAAATTTTTGCTTACGATGTTTATAAGGTTTTGTCAACGGGTTTTAATGAATCTGGTATAGAGATTGAAAGAAAAGAAATTGATATGTCAATTTTCCCGAAAGATTTATTTGAGAAGGGTGGATTGAAGATCATAAAGCCAGATGAGATAAATTCCGAAGATTACCCACCGGCGGTGTGGGATCCGAGTCCAAACTATAACGAAAATAGACCTTACACGACAAGAATTGTCATTCATGTAACACAAGGTAGTTTTGCTGGAGCTGTTTCATGGTTAAAAAATCCTGCCTCAAGCGCAAGTGCGCATTATGTCATTCGTAGTTCCGATGGATATATAGTTCAACTTGTTAGGGAAAAAGACAGGGCGTGGCATGCAAGGTGTTGGAATAGTTTTACGCTTGGGATTGAGCATGAAGGTTATATTGAAGATCCAAATCGTTGGTTTACTCCCGTGATGTATCTTGAATCTGCAAAACTTGTAAGGAACATGGTAAATAGGTGGGCAATCCCTGTGGACAGCAATCATATCATAGGGCATAATTTTTGGCAACAACCTCAATGGCCTGTTGTTCGGCAAGAATGGGATTTTAGAACTTATGATCAAGGTTCACCTTCCTGTAATAATCACACTGATCCGGGTCCGGGTTGGGACTGGGGATATTATTTAAGTTTAATTCGTTCAAATCAAACTCCGCCAAAGGTTATTTCGGTTATTCCTGAGTCAGGGACTCGTAACTTTATTGCTTATAAATCTGTTGTGATTAATTTTTCGGTTCCTATGGATAAGTCTTCCGTTCAAGCAAATCTCGTCATAACTCCGAATGACACTGTAAGTTTAATATGGAGTTCAGATCAGCGGACGCTTGAGATTAAGCCAAACAAGTTCTGGGAATTTTCGACAACGTACACGATAAAAATTGATACCGGAGCTAAGAGTGTTTTTGGATTAAAGATTGACGGGGACGGCGATGGTATACCTGGGGATCCATATTATATAGAATTTACGACAACCGCGCCTGATGTTTATCCGCCTGTTGTTGAGAAGGGTTATCCAGCGGGTGAAAATGTAAGCGTTTATGCGGAGATGAAATTTGTTTTTAACGAACCGATTGAAAGCGCAAGTTTGGCAGGCAGGGTTAGATTAGTTGATGAAAATGAGCAGGTCATTTCAATAACATCGGGAAAACATGTGATAAAAAACGATAAAAGCATCGTCACTTTTAAACCCGCCAGTCCACTTTTGAACGATAAAATTTACAAGGCTAAATTTTTGGCTGGTATAAAAGATTTATTTGGCAACGCTACAACATCTGATTATGTGTTTGAATTTAGAACTGAGCCTGGGATTTTTTATAGTGGAACCGTGATCGATTCTTTTGAGACGGTAAATTCTTGGTGGCAGCCATCTCAAAGTGGAAGTACAACAGGTGTGGAAGCCAACCTTGTTGCTTCAAGTGAGAAAAAGTTCCGTGGTTCAAATTCCGGTAAGTTAACTTACCGATTTTTGGGAGAAAGTGGCGGCGTAATCAGAATTTTCAACCATTCAAAACCGACTGTCTCCGATGGACAAGGAAACATTGGTCTGTGGGTTTATGGCGATTTGAGCGGGAATCAAATTGAGTTCTGGTTCTATAACCCTGACAATTACCCTGTGAATCTTGGCTCGATAAATTGGTATGGATGGAAATTTGTATCATATCCAATTGCATCTGTTCCTGGTTCCAACAAGCAATTTCATAGTATTGTGATAAAACAAGTTCAGGGGGCTGATAAAGAAGGTGAAATTTATTTTGACGACTTACAGGTTGGTGGTAAAGTTACATTTGTTGCCCAAAATGAGTTTTCTATTGACTTCTCGCTTGAACAAAACTATCCCAACCCATTTAATTCATCTACCCTGATTAGATTTAGCCTGCCTGAGCGAGCCAAAGTTAAACTTTGCGTTTACGATGTTTTGGGGCGATTGGTCGATATTATTGTCGATGGTGAACTTGAAGCAGGAGTTCATACCGTTAAGTTTGAAGCTAACGATTTACCTTCTGGAATTTACTTTTATAGAATTAATGCTGGGGGATTCTTTGGCGTCAGAAAGATGGTGCTTGTGAAGTAAAGGCTAAATTCTTGAAAAAGATTAATTTGTTTTATTTTCTACCGTTTCATAAATTGTTTCAGTAATGTTTTGGAAGAAATTTTTTGGCAAGGATGAAAAGGATTGCAATCCTTGGATCAACTGGTTCCATAGGAAAAAGCGCAATTGAGGTTATTTTAAATTTTCCAGATTTCATCGAATTGGATTATAAACTTTTAGTCGGAATGGTTATAAGGCCACCTTCATTTG
>JBKBWH010000245.1:0-2698 GCA_046289115.1 Candidatus Kryptonium sp. | reverse complement strand
GGTAGACATTATTTCTTTTTGCAAGCGAGACTTGGACATAGTTTGCTTTCCCTTGGTCTTTTAATCTTCCAAGTTGAATGCACAGGAGTTGTGCTTTCGTTATTTCAGTTAACATATAGACGAGCTTTTCTTGGACAAGTTGAAATGATGCGATCGGCTTGTCAAATTGGATTCTTGTTTTTGCATATTCAAGCGCTGTCTCGTAGCAAGCCATTGCAGCGCCAACTGCACCCCATGCGATCCCATATCTTGCTTGAGTTAAACACATCAAAGCGGATTTTAAACCAACTGCCTTTGGAAGCATATTTTCTTCAGGTATCCAGCAATCTTGAAACACAAGTTCACTTGTAACAGAAGCGCGAAGCGAATGCTTGCCCTTCATTTCAGGTGCTTCAAATCCAGGGGTGCCTTTTTCAACAAGGAAACCTCGTATGACGCCATCAAGTTTAGCCCATACAACTGCGACATCTGCAATTGTCCCATTTGTTATCCACATTTTTGTCCCGTTGAGGACGAAACCACCGTTTTTATATTCTGCTTTTGTTCTTAATCCTCCAGGGTTTGAGCCAAAGTCAGGTTCAGTTAATCCAAAACATCCGATCTTTTCCCCGCGTGCAAGTTTAGGAAGCCAATAATTTTTCTGCTCTTCGCTACCAAATTCATAAATCGGATACATTACAAGAGCACTTTGAACTGATGCGAAACTTCTTATCCCGCTGTCCCCGCGCTCAAGCTCTTGCATAATGAGTCCATAAGCAACATTGTTTAGATTTGTACAGCCATATTTTTCTGGAAGCGTCGCTCCAAAAATTCCAAGTTCTGCCATCTCTGAAATTAGGTGCATTGGAAAGGTTCCTTCCATATAGTGCTTTTCAATTATAGGTATAACTTTTTCATCTACCCATTCCCTTATTGTATCCCGAACCATCTTCTCATCATCGGTCAGAAGTTCATCAGTATTGTAAAAATCAACCCCTTTAAATTTTGTCCCGATCAGCATTTTGGTTGCCAACTTTGTTTTAAATTTTGCTTTAAATTTTGCTTTAAATTATCAAAAAATCCGTCTAAATGCAAAATTTTTCGAGAAGACTTGACCTTGATTTTAAATTTTTATAATTTTTTTATGTCAAAGAAAACAAAATACTGAAATCTTATGAAGAGAAAACTCTTGCCCTCAATCATACTTTTGCTTTTACCCCTATTTCTTTTTGCTCAAACCTACACGATTGAGCAATATCTTAACATAAGAAGCGCTTCCTCTCCAACGGTCTCACCCGATGGAAAATTTATAGCTTACCTTACCGATGTAACTGGGACAAATCAAGTTTGGAAAGTTGGGATTTCCTTGGGATGCCCGGAGCAGTTGACATTTTTCGACGAGAGAGTTCAATTTGTTTCATGGAATCCGAAGAATGGGGACTGGATGCTTTTTGGGAAAGATATGGGTGGGAATGAACATACCCAACTTTTTCTCTTAAAATCTGATGGCAGTGAAATAAAACGGTTGACTTATAACGATAATGTTATTTACAACTTCGGTGCATGGTCAGGAGATGGAACTATGTTTGCCTTTGCATCGAACGAGCGAAATAGAGCTTTTTTTGATATCTATGCTATGAATATAAAAACTGGGGAAGTTAAACTTGTCTGGCAAAATGATGGAAATAACTCCGTCGTCGCTTGGTCTCCTGATAACAAATACATCCTTGTATCTCAAAATCGAAGCAGTTTCGATAACGATTTGTATCTTATCGAATATGAGAGTGGAAAAGTTTACAATATAACTCCTCATACACAACCTGCGAGATATTTCGGTGCTAAATTTTCTAAAGATGGCAAAAGGATATATCTTCTTTCAGACGAGGGGAGGGAATTTGTTGGAATCGCTTATATCGATGTCCCAAATGGAAAATTGAGTTATATTTACACAACGAATTGGGATGTTGAAGCGATCGAACTTTCAAAAGATGGGAAAGAACTTGTCTTCATTTTAAATGTTGATGGTTATAGCGAGGTTTATTCATTAAATTTGACCACAAAGAAAACGAAGAAACTTAACTTCCCCACAGGTGGGATCATCGGAAGTTTAAGGTTTACAAAAGATGGGAATAAGATCATTTTTACATATCAAAGTCCAGTTAAGAATCAAGACATTTACTACTACGATGTTTCCACCCACAAGTATAAACAAGTCACATACAGTTCAACTGCTGGGATTCCGCTAAGTTCATTTGTTCAACCTCAACTCGTTCGGTTTAAATCTTTTGATGGACTTGAAATCCCTGGTTACTTATATCTTCCAAAGAATGCGAAAAAAGATGCATCGCTTCCTGTTATTGTTTCAATTCACGGGGGTCCTGAGGCCCAAGAGTTGCCGAGATTTTCGGCAATTTATCAGTATTTTATAAACAATGGTTATGTCATCTATGCCCCCAATATTCGTGGAAGCACAGGTTATGGTAAAACTTACGCTTCACTTGACAATACAACGAAACGCAAAGATGCGATAAAGGATGTTGCAATGATACCTGATTTCCTCAAATCAACAGGGTATATCGATCCTAAAAAGATTGTCGTCTATGGTGGTAGCTATGGCGGTTATATGACGCTTGCCGCTGTCACATTTTATCCGGATTTGTGGGCTGCTGGTGTTGATCTTGTTGGAATTTCAAACTTCTTGACATTTTTAAGGAACACA
>JBKBWH010000244.1:0-2711 GCA_046289115.1 Candidatus Kryptonium sp. | reverse complement strand
TTTCAAAGTTTAAGACATTTATAACATTTAACGGTCGGGGGTTTGATTGTCCGTTTTTGATGTTGAGATCAGCGATACTTGGCATAAAACCAACGCGTGATTTGATGGAGTATAACAGGGCAAAGCGTGAACCACATATTGATTTGCTCGATGAGTTCACATTTTTCGGGCTGACGAGGAAATTTTCGCTTGATTTTTACTGCAAAGTCTTTAATATAGAAAGTCCAAAATCGCACGGAGTAACGGGTCATGATATTAATCAACTTTTCAATGAGGGAAAATTTAAAGAGATAGCGCAATATTGTATGTATGATATAATTGCGGAGGCGGAGTTATTTTTCAGGTGGGAACAATTTTTAAATCCAAGAAACATTGGGAATACCAAAGGGTTATGAGGTTAACCGAATCACAGGAAAGAGCCGTAAGATCAGCAAAACATTTGTCTGTCACTGCAAGTGCAGGTTCTGGTAAGACGACGGTCTTAATTGAGAAATACATTAAGACGCTTGAAGAGCTTATCAATGCTGTTCCAACTCCGATTGATGATTTCAGCGATATCGTTGAAAGCATTGTAGTTATAACCTTTACTGAAAAAGCTGGGAGCGAGCTAAGAAAAAGAGCAACGGAAGCCATAGAGAAAAGGATAAAGGAAGCAATAGAAGCAAATGATATTAGCGAGTTGAAGAAGTTTGAAAGGTTAAGGGATGCTATGCCATCCGCTGTGATTGGGACGATTCATTCATTTTGTGCAAAAATTCTTAGAGAGTTTGCTGTATCAGCGGGGGTTGATCCTAATTTTACTGTGCTTGAAGGGGCAGAGCGGGATCGAGTAATTGATATAATAACTGAGGATAGGATCAAGAAGTTTTTAGCTCAAAGGGATCAGAAATCGGCTCGACTTTTGGATATAGTTGATCGTATGGGGATAAACAACTTTTATAGTTTCATCAAAAAGATCGTCTCTTCGAGAGAGCTTGTTGAAAAGATCAAGCGAGATATTTATTTGGTCAAGAGCGATGACCAGATAATTGATATGTGGCGGAGTAAAATTTTTGAGTATGTTTTTAAGGTTTTTGAGGGGAGTATGATGGTAAATATCTTTAGAAGTTTGCTTGGGCATATTTTTTATGAAGCTACTAAGTCAAGTTTTCAGTTTCGTCATTTTGTTTCTCAATTTGAAAGTGCGATGGAGGGTGGGGATATTGCAACGGCGTACAAGGTTTTTTGTGAGGCTGTTTCCGAAACAATTTTTACAACGAGTGGGGAATTACGAAGCGAGGTTAAGAAAGTGTTAAGTGGCAAGCGATTGGAGGTGCGGGAGGAAATTTTGCGACTGCTTGAAATTTTGAAAAGAGTTTATAACGATGTGAAAGATTTGTATATCGATAGATTCGATGACTTTAAAGATTTACATCGCCAATATGTTGATGATACAAGGTTAATCATTTCGCTTTATGATGAGATAGTTCGTGAATATGAAGGTTTTAAAATTCAAAATGGGTATCTTGACTTTGAAGATTTGCAGTTGAAGGTCAGGGAATTGCTTGAGAAAGATGAAAGTGTTAGAAGTGAGCTTTCAAGAAGGTTTAAATACATAATGATCGATGAGTATCAGGACACGAATTATTTGCAGTATGAGATTGTGAAAAATTTGATAAAGGATTTTCTGGAAGAGATAAAGCTTTTTGTAGTCGGGGATGATAAGCAGAGTATATATGGATTTAGAGGTTCGGATGTTGAGGTTTTTGAGAGGACGAGGCGGGAAATTCGAAGCAGAGAAGATGGGGAGGAGATATATTTAGGTGAAAGTTTTCGCCTTTTGAGGGGGATTGCAGGATTTGTTAATCATGTGTTTAGTAAAATTATGGGCGAGAGGATAAGCGTTCATGAGGTTGAGTACAAGCCAATTATTGTTGGGAGGGAAGTTGATGATGATGGGATTGTTGAAATTCTTGTCGTAAAAAAAGATGACAATAAGGATGGCAAATCTAATGAACTTGATGAGGCAAGATTTGTTGGGAGAAGGATTTTAAGTTTGCTTCAGGATGAAAACATTTATGTTTATAAGAATGGTGAAAGAAAAAGAGTTGAGGCTGGGGACATTGCTGTTTTAATAAGGAATAGAGATGTTTTGAAACCACTTGAGAATGCTTTTATTGAGTTGGGGATCCCTTACATAGTTTCAAGTGGAATTGGGTTTTATCAAACGCAGGAGATTTACGATTTCATGAATTATTTGAAGTTTCTTGTCAATACAAATGATGATGTTGCGCTCGTCGGGATTTTGCGCTCTCCATTTTTCGGTGTGAGCGATGCAGAAATTTTTAAAGTTTCAGTTTATGGTAAGGGTTTAAACTTTTGGGAGAAAGTGTGCGATTATGTAAATCGTGGGAAAGAACCAGTGGCATCGGATAAGCTAAGATATGCTGTTGAAATTTTAATGGGGGATTTGAAAGTTGCCAATAGGATATCAATCCCATCTTTAATTCAGAGGATAATTAAAAACACGATGTATAACGGTTCAACTTTGCCAATGCGAAGGGGGGAGCAAATAATTGCGAACATTCAGAAGTTAATTGATATCGCGAGGGATTTTGAGATGAAAGGATTAAATAATCTTTATGACTTTGTTGAGCAACTTAAATTTCTTTCAGAAGAACATTTGCGAGAAGGTCAAGCAAGTGTTCAAGTCAAAATTAACACTGATCTAC
>JBKBWH010000243.1:0-2727 GCA_046289115.1 Candidatus Kryptonium sp. | reverse complement strand
GAAAGAGAATCGCTAAAGAAACGCTCGAGATCTACGCTCCGCTTGCACACAGGTTTGGGCTTGGGCAGATAAAATGGGAACTTGAAGATTTAGCTTTTAAATATCTGAACCCTGAGGCGTATGAAGATATTGCAAGACGTGTTGCCCAGACAAGAAAACAGAGGGAAGAATATATAAAAGAATTCGCAAAGCCGATTGAGAAAGCACTTGCTGAGCGTGGTTTTAAATTCGAGATAAACGGTCGCCCGAAGCATCTTTATAGCATCTATAACAAGATGATCAAAAGAGGCAAAACATTTGAGGAAATTTATGACCTTTTTGCAGTCAGGATTATACTTGATACTGAAGATAAAAACCTTTGCTGGACTGTTTATGGGATTGTGACAGATATTTATAGACCTGTTCCAGAAAGATTTAAAGATTATATAACCAATCCTAAGTCGAATGGTTATCGCTCGATCCATACAACAGTTATTGGTCCGGATGGAAAAATGGTTGAGGTTCAGATAAGAACACGGGCGATGCATGAAATTGCTGAAAAGGGTCTTGCAGCTCATTGGAAGTATAAAGAGAATATAACCGAAACTGATAAGCAATTTGAACAATGGGTGAAATGGGTTCGGGATATACTTGAAAATCAAACCGATATGAGCGAATTCGTTGAGGATTTGAAACTTAATCTCTATCAAGATGAGATTTATGTTTTTACACCAAAGGGTGATCTAAAAGTTTTGCCTAGGGGCGCAACGCCTGTTGATTTCGCTTTTGAAATTCACACAGAAATTGGATTGCACTGCATCGGCGCAAAGGTTAATGGCAGAATTGTACCGCTTGATTATAAGCTTAAAACGGGAGATCAAGTTGAGATAATAACGGGCAAGCATCGTTTGCCAAGCAGAGACTGGTTGAATTTCGTTGTAACTTCAAAGGCGAAATCGCAGATAAGAAAATGGATAAATGAAGAGAAAAGGAAACTTGCAGATGCCGGAAAGGAAATATGGGAAAAGAAAGTTAAAGGTAAAAAGAAAATACATATAAGCGACGATGAACTTTTGAAGATAGTAAAGGAACTCTACAAATTTGATAATCTTCAGAAGTTTTATCTCGCAATTGCGGAGGGGGGAATTGATATAGCTGAGGTCGTTAGAAAAATTGTTGAAGAAAGGCAGAAACATAAAGAAGCCACGAAGCCCGAGGAGGAGATAAAAGAAGATGTGATAAGCGAGGTTTTGAAGCCACAAAAATTGATAACTATAGATGGAACTGCTTCTGACCTGCTCTACACATTTGCAAAGTGTTGCCATCCTGTTCCAGGGGATGAGATTATTGGTTTTGTGACAAGAGGTGAAGGGATAAAAATTCACCGTAAAGATTGCGTTAATATTGAAAGGCTAAGAACTAAAGATGAGGATAGGTTAATCGATGTTGTATGGTCGGCAATGCTTGAAGGGATGGTTTTCCCAGCTGGAATTACAATTGAAGGGGAAGATAGACCCGGGATGTTAAAAGAAATTACGACTGTTATTTCAGATTATCGGAACACGAATATAAAAATGGTCAATATTGAAACTCAAAATTCGCTCTTTCGTGGAATTATAACAGTTGAGGTTAAAGACCTTGAGCATTTAAATGTTCTGATTGAGAAATTAAGAAGAATTGAAGGCGTTTACAGTGTCTCAAGATACCAAGAGAAATAATCCTGTGGGCGGGAGAATAATGGGGATAGACTTTGGGAGTAAACGAATTGGTCTTTCAATCAGCGATCCGACTTTAACAATTGCCCAGGGTTTGTTTGTTCTTGAAAATAATTCAAGGGTTTTCGATGAGATAAAAAAAGTTTGTGCACAATATGATATCAAAACAGTTGTTGTTGGCTTGCCATTAAGTTTAAGTGGAAACTATTCAAGTAAGACAACCGAAGTTTTAAAATTCATTGATGAGCTTAAATCAAGATTGGGGGTTAAGGTTATTAAATGGGATGAAAGATTTACAACTAAAATTGCGCAGAAAGCCAAGATTGATATGAATTTGAAGAGAAAGAGAAGGCAAAGTAAAGATTTAGATGACATAATTGCTTCAACATTAATTTTGCAAAGCTACCTTGATTTCTTGAAAAACAAAGAGAAGGTGACCGCTCAAGAATGAGGCTTAAGGTAATTGTTGCTTTTGTGTTTTTGGTTTTTGTTGTTTATTTAACTTATAAGTTTATCGAACTTGATAGAGAGATTGAGAATCTCAAATATAAGAATCCAAAGTTGACTGCTGTTATGAAGCAACGTATGAATGAAGCAAAGGAGAGACCATATCGCATAAGCCAGATTTGGGTGCCACTTTCAAAAATCTCACCGTATTTAGTGGAAGCAGTTATAGTTTCTGAAGACGCGAGTTTCTTTGAGCATCAAGGAATTGATTGGTATGAGGTAAAAGAATCAGTTAAGAAAAATTTTCAGCGGGGGCGGATTGCAAGGGGTGCAAGCACAATAACAATGCAAGTGGCGAAAAATTTATTTCTTTCCACCTCGCGAAATCCTTTGAGAAAATTAGCAGAAGTTGTAATCGCTTTGAGAATGGAGCAAAAACTTTCAAAGAAGAGAATCCTTGAAATTTATCTAAACATAATTGAACTTGGTGATGGGGTTTTTGGAGTTGAAGCTGCCTCAAGAAAATATTTTGGAAAGTCAGCATCTGAACTGACAATGGAAGAGGCAGCACAACTTGTTTCCATAA
>JBKBWH010000242.1:0-2741 GCA_046289115.1 Candidatus Kryptonium sp. | reverse complement strand
CGTCTTATAAAAAATATATTTTGATGCGATCTCATCGTAAAGCACCGTCTGCAAACCGATAAGTCCTTCCGCAACGGATTCTGCCCCTGCGTTAAGATTTAAACTTCCATCCCCCTTGACAGCATCATAAAATCTTCCCGTTGAGGTATCATAAACTGAGCTTCCAGCGATGTTATTCCCAAGCCACCATGAAGCGTAAAATCCACCCATCATTTTATAAGTTGTATCACCAGTTATATTTCCATATTCAACAAAAGCTTGAACGATCGGCGCGATTCCGTAATTTATTTGGTCACCTCTATACGGATATGGTTTTAAATCCGTAAGATCAAAAGAAAAAAGCATTCTTTTATAAAAGTAATTTATCTCTTTTCTGGCTGACTCAATCCATGCGAAATTATTAAAAATTCTCCCAGCGACAAGAAGCGCATAGGATTGTCTGCTTCCCCATGAATGCCAAATGTAAATGTTCGGAGTAAAAGATGGGTGCACACCAAACGGAAAATCATTAACATCTCCAAATTGATAAGTTGAAATTGCCTTGCAAAGTTTTTCAACCACCCAACGCGCCCTTTCACTTTTTGATATTTCATAATAAAGAGAAGCCCCAAGGATTGCTTCGGCTGAAGCATCAGAACCATTTTCAAGAAGCCAATAACCTTGTGCTGGAACCTTCCATGCGATAAATGTATCGTAAATGTCTGACTTGTTTATCGTCCTTATAGCCTTTGAAAGAGCTTTTTCTATTCTTGAAGCAAGTGTATCTTTAAACTCGTTCTCAATATCAAGTTTTGAAAATAAATTATATGCATATCCCATTGCCCAAAGAGCCCTGCAAGCCCACCATCTAAAAGTGTCATTGTTACTTGTCCGCCCAAACTTATTTATTGTTAAATCTGGATAAACAAAGTTATAAAATCCTCCATCATCAGCCTGCATTTTTAAAATAAATTTCAGCAAAAGTTTAGCTTGACTCAAACTATGCTCATCACGAAACCTTTCATAATGCATTAAATACGCAATTGAAGCTCTTGCTGCATCGTCAACACAGGAAATCCCCTCATCCGCTGGATGAACATATTTATAATCTGGATAATTCGAGTAAATGTGAATTATAGCAACTGTATCACCACTCATCAAAACCTTTTCAACGAGATAATCAATATGTGCTAAGTTTATGCTTAAATTTTGTGCGTAAATTTTCTGAAAAATCAGAACTAAAATTAAAACTTTTCTCACAGCAGAATTCCGTTTAATATTCAATTCCGAGAACAACCGTGTGAACTCCTTTTAACCTTCCATAATCATTAAAAGAATAATCAAATTTAACCACCGTTTTACTAAATGGGATTTTCGTTCTCAGCCCGATCCCCAAGGATAACCCTCCATCAGCATCTTTAAGAAAAAGCATCTGGTTTCCAATTCTAAGGAAAAGTAAGTCCTTAAAAGAATACTCCGCCCCGATGTTTAGATATTGATAATTATCACTTGGTGTAACCGCATCGGTTGAGATTAAAAGTTTATTATTTTCGGTTTTAAATATATAAGCAGAAAGACCAAACTGAAAGTTAAGTGGAAGCTGCCAACTTTCCGTTTCAAGCATCGCTGGGATTCTATCGTTGTTCCCATACTTGTTGGGATCAGGGTCATAAAAAACTCTCGCATCTCTCCCATACATTCTCATACTTGTCCCAAAATTTGAAATTGTTGCGCCTATCATCATACCACCAAGGAAATCAGTTTTAAAGAGCGTTCCAACATCAAGAGCGATACCCCAAGCGGACATATGCCAAATTCTTTGCTGAATATATTTAAAATTAAAACCAATTGAAAATCTATCTGTGAGATTCCTCGCATATGTTAAACCTATAGCAAAATCAGCTGCGTTAAAGTATTCGCCCGTCCCCTCGGGTCTTTCTACCGTTCTTACTTCCATATCTGGAACAGTTAAAGTAGTCAAACTTGCTCCCACCGTTCCAATATTGCCAACGGGGACGACAACGCCAATGAATCCAAATTTTATATCAGCTATCCAATTTGTGTACTGAAACATCGCTTCAATTCTATTGAACCTTGATATTCCACCCGGGTTCCAGTATATTGCGCTTGCGTCATTTGCAACGGCAACAAATGAAGCACCCATCCCGGTTGCCCTGCCTCCCACGGGGATTTCAAGAAATGGTGCAGCTGTCGTAGCAACTTTTGAAACATTTGAAACAAATCTTTGAGCAAACATAACCTCAGACAAAACTAAAGCAAAACTCAGCGAAATTAAGAAAAAGAAAATTAACTTTTTCATAATTTGCAAAAACTTTTTCTTTTTACTTTATCACTGCAAATCTTCCAATTTTTTCTCCTATACCAGGAGCCTCGATATGATAAATGTAAATTCCATAAGCTATATCCATCCCATCCTTTGACACAAGATCCCAAGATACAGCACCGTAATCATCCGTTCCATTGTAGACAATCGTATCAACAAGATAACCTCTTATCGTGTAAATTCTTATAGTGCAATTCTTGGGGATATTTATAAACCAAATTTTTCTCTCTCCCCTTCCGGCTCTATATCTATTTGCTGGCTCCCAAGAAGCAGTCGCAACATATGGATTCGGAACCACCGCAATTTTATTGAGATCATGCTTTGCTTTTTCAATGTCAATTTTTTGACCTCTAACTTTAAATTCAAAATACTCCCCATCTCTAAATGGCTTTTTCGTGGCTATAAGGAAAACATCTCC
>JBKBWH010000241.1:0-2754 GCA_046289115.1 Candidatus Kryptonium sp. | reverse complement strand
AAACCCCTGGCTCGCTGAGTGCATCCCTTGCGTTCAAAACAAGATAACCACCGTCAGCTTTCAAAAGTGAACCAGCTTTTATCTTTGTAAAATCAGTTTTCCAAAACCCACGAGAATCATAAACTTTTTCAATTGTTCCAAATATATTCGCAAATGTTGGCGTCGTCTCAATTATAACTGGAACTCCCTCCTGCTCCGAATTATCAAGAATCACATTTACACGATATGGAAGAAATGGATCAATCTCATCTCTTTGTTCGGGTGATGGAACAAGTGGTCTACTTTGCTCAGGTGAAGCTTTGAAAATATTAAGATTATTCAGGATATGCCTCTTAACATCATCTAAATATTCATGAACCTTTGGAATTTTGAACTGCTCTTTGATCTCATCAATTATACCTTCAACGATAGACTTAACCGCATCTCGTTCAAGCTCTTCAAGTTCTTTTGAGAGCTCCCTCGCAAGCATCATCTCCTTTTTAAAAATTTCTTGCATCTCTGCCTGAAGCTCTAAATATTTCTGCTGAATTTCCCGAACTGTTTCTTCGGAGATCTTTCCAGCTTTTGCAAGATTAGGGAGCTGTTCCACAGGGACGGGTTTACCCTCAATTATTGGAACAATGCTCGGTTTAACAAGATTTTCAACTTGCATATTTATAATTGCAAATCTCTCGCTTTCCACTTTTTTTTGAAACTCGCGAAATAACTCTTGCTCTTTCTTCTGATATTTTTCAATTATCCTGTTCCTTATCTCAAGATACTTTTCATCTTCAAGCGTTCTCGGAATTTTTTGCTTAAGATAAAAAATCATCGCTTCCATATTTCGCTTGAACATTATCGCCTGCCCCCTTGGAAACTCAAGAAGTCGCGGTTCATCAGGATTTTTAAAGTTATAAACATAACATCTATCCGGCGCTTGAGGAGCTTTGGGGGAAATTTGTTTAAGAATGTGCTTTATCGTGGTCATCCTACCAGTCCCAGTCAAACCACAAACAAATATGTTATACCCAGGCGCAAAAAGTTCTGTTCCGAGTTTCAACGCTTTCAAGGCTCTCTCCTGTCCAATTATGTCCTCAAGAGGTTCAATGGTATCCGTTGTCTCAAATTGCAATTTTTCAATTGGACAAGTCCAGTGAAGATCTTCAGGTTTCAACTCGTTAAATTTTTTCTTTAATTTAAGCTTTGCCATAACTTAGGGGATTTTTTAATTTTTTTATCTACTTGAAATTTATAACTTTGGCTGGAAAGAAAAAATTTTCACTTTAACTTGGGGTAAGTTTCAGGTATGCGGATAATTTTGCCCACCTTTTCATTTTTCAACAGTTCAAAAATCTCTTTCTTCGTGAGCAACTTCGGTTTATCCCTCTTTGCATCAACTATGCAGAAAAATCCGAACGGTTCATCTGAATCATTCACAAATTGATGCGGAACATTTGAACCAATATATAAGACATCCATGAAACTCATATCAAAAACATCGCTTCCAGCTATCGCTTTGCCTCTACCCCTAAGGCATATAACCACATGTTCATGGCGATGTTTTTCAAGCGTTGAATATCCACCCGGTGAAATTTCAAAATATCTCAAATGAAATTTTATCTTTTCCCCCGACTTCCCAGCTATTACTTGTCTGAGAACATTAAGCCAGGTATTTTTCTCGTCTTTGTATTCTTTGACTTCAACTCCATCCCATCTATAATTCTCAAACTTTAAAAATCTAACCTCTCCCTTGCTCATCATTCGCATTTAACTTTTTGAAAAAAATAAATCAAAAACAACCAAAAAACAAAAAGTATCTAAACCACATCAACTACATCCGTTGTTTTGCTTTTTACAGCTCCAACCATCACCAAAGATGTTAAAACAACCACCTGCGCTATTAAAGATTCGTTAACCAAATCTATTCTGTAACTTACTGGGATGCTGACGAACAATAAAACTGTTATCAATCCTCTAGGTGCTATAAAAAGAATTGGTTTCGCGCTCAGTTTAAATACTTTAATGAGTATAAATCGCAAAATATAAATCAAAGCGCATATAGCAATTGCCCAAGCCATTGTTTTTAGATTTAATAAATTGCTTGTCTCAATCAAATATCCAAACAACAGGAAGAAAAATGACCTCACCAAGAATGTAAACTCTATGGTCAACTCTTTAAACCTATTAACTTCATCTCTTAAGACATCGACCCGTAACATCTCAAAAAGTTTGCTTGTCCTTTTTATCTTATCTATATTCCCCAGAAAAAGACCAAAGACGAGTATGAGAATTAACGCTGGCAAATGATAAAGTTTGGAGATCGCATATATCATTATTATAATCACGATGATCGGTATAAATTTCACATGATGCTTTATCCTGCTTAACAAGAAAGCCAAACTCAATGTTGTAATAGAGGCTACAACCAAAACCAACAGCGTCTCAAAAGCAAATGGGATAATGGATTTAACTTCAACTCCAGCATCATTGAACACAAAAAAGTTAAAAATTATTATCCCAAAGATATCTGACAAACTGCTCTCATAAATGATAAATTCTCTATCATCTAGGGACAAGCTCTTAGAACTTGAAATTGCGATGGAACTGCTTATCACAGCCACTGGAATTGAATTTACAAAGCCAATTTTAAATGGGATGTTTTTAAAATAGTGAAACGAAAAGGCAAGCGTAAAACTAATCATCAAAATCGGCAAAAGTGCAAAAAGAGCGGTTTTTAAAATAAAAGGAAACTTATCCTTATTCAGTTCTAACTCC
>JBKBWH010000240.1:0-2764 GCA_046289115.1 Candidatus Kryptonium sp. | reverse complement strand
GGGGCGCTGTCGTTGGCGGATTTTCAATAACTACGGAATCTGAGAAAGTTAAGAAAATAATTGGGTATATGTCCCAAAGATTTGGATTGTACGATGATTTAACAGTTGAGGAAAACATAAGTTTTTATGCAGGTATTTATCTAAACGATAGAAAGCTTGCAAAGCAAAGAACTGAGGAAATCATTGAGCAACTTTCATTTCAAATGTATAGAAAGACGCTTGCGATGCATCTTTCCGGTGGATGGAGGCAGAGGCTGTCATTTGCAACTGCGATTGTTCATGAGCCACGGATTGTTTTCCTTGATGAGCCAACCTCCGGTGTTGATCCTGTTTCAAGGAGACAGTTTTGGGATCTTGTTTACGAGCTTTCAGCTAAAGGTAAGACTGTTCTTGTAACGACGCATTATATGGACGAAGCAGAAAGATGCAACAGGGTTGCTTTTATATCCCAGGGCAAAATACTTGCTGTTGACACCCCAACGGAGATAAAACGAAAGTATATGCAGGGTGAGGTTATAAGTATTGTTCCAGAGGATTTAATGTCTTGTTACAATGTTCTTTCGTATCTTGACTTCATTGAAGACATTGGTATTTTTGGCGATTCAATTCACATTGTCGTTCAAAATGCAGATGAAAAAATTTCGGAAATTGAAAATTTTTTGCGGAAAAAGGATTTGGTGTTTAAAAGAATAGAGAAAATTCAACCTTCAATTGAAGATGTCTTCGTCGCACTTACAAAAAATAAGGGTTCAAGCACTTCTTAATATCATTTCGAAAGAGTTCACTCAATTGAGTCGTGATGTTAGAAGTGTTATAATAATTGTCCTCATTCCGCTATTTCTTCTTATCGTCTTTGGTTATGGCGTTACAATGGATATAAAAAATGTTAACCTTGTAATTTGTGATTTTGATAGAAGTAGGTTCAGCCGAAATCTCATTGAAAAATTTATTTCCTCCGGTTTTTTTAGTCTTTATGACGAAATTGAAAGCATTGATGCTGTTGACCAGTATTTAATTTCTGGGAAAGTCAAAGTTGGGGTGGTTATTCCAGCAAATTTTTCAAACGAGATTGGTGCGGGGAGACCAGTGAAAGTCCAAATTATAATTGATGGAAGCGATGCAAATACCGCCAATGTTGTTCTTGGCTATGTTCAGCAAATAATACAAAGTTTCTCAAGTGAGATTATAGCAAATTTTATTTTTAAAAAAACGGGCAAGTTAATTTCAACTGTTGATCTAAGACCAAGGGTATGGTTCAATCCCGAACTTAAAAGTGTTAACTTTTTTATTCCAGGTTTGATGAGTTTGATAATGATGATAATGACTGTTTTGATGACATCGCTTTCTATCTCGCGCGAGCGCGAGCTTGGATCTTTTGAAAAATTAATCTCCACCCCATTAAATCCTTTTTTCATTATAACAGGGAAGGCAATACCTTATGCAATTCTTGCATTTTTCGATTCAATTTTAATTTTACTTGCTGGTAGAATTTTGTTTAGTTTGGAAGTGAAAGGGAGCTTGTTACTGCTTCTTTTGATAACTGCTGTTTTTATACTCTGCGGATTAAATTTGGGATTGATAATTTCAACGATTACGAAATCTCAGCAAGCAACTATGGCGGTCGCTTTTATATCGACGGTTGTTCCATCTTTTGTTTTATCAGATTTTGTTTTCCCAATAAGAAATATGCCGTTTGTCTTGCAGTTAATTTCATATTTTATACCCGCAAGGTATTACCTTGAGATAATTCGCGGGGTTATACTGAAAGGGAATGGGGTTGGGGAACATATTTTAAGTATATCGATTTTGTTCGTCTTTATGGTTTGGACATTTGGTGTTGGGACGATGAGGTTGAAAAAATTAATGAGAGAAATTTGATGTTTAGGGTTTGGACTGTTTTTAAAAAAGAAATATCGCAGCTTCGAAGAAACCGTCTCCTTGTTGGAATAATAGTTATAGCTCCTATAATTCAACTTTTTATACTTGGCTATGCGGCAACATTTGAAGTTAAAAATATGCCTATTGCAATTTATGATGGGGATAAGAGTAGCCTTGTTCGCGCAATTGCTGATGCACTAAATTCGACGGAAACATTTAAAGTTGCTCTTTATTTGGAGAATTTAAATCAAATTGATGATGTGCTTAAAAGGGGAACTGCAAATGTGGTTGTTGTATTCAGATATGGTTTTGAGAGAAAAATAACGAAAGGAGAAAAAGTTGAACTTCCAATCATAATTGATGGAACTAACGCCAATTCGGCAACAATTGCTATGGGATTTATGACAAGCATTGTGATGGATAAGTTTATAACTGTTATTGAAGGCAAGCTTTCAAATATGGGAATAAAGTTTGTCCCGATGTGCCAGCCAGAAATAAGAATATGGTTTAATCCAGAAATGAGATCGACATCATTTATAGTTCCAGGGTTGATTGGCATGATACTTATAACCGTTACATTGATAGTGACATCAATGACAATGGTTAGAGAAAAAGAGCAGGGGACAGTGGAACTTTTACTTGTTACACCTATTAAGTCTTACGAGTTATTGCTTGGCAAAATTTTACCTTTTATTTTGATAGGTTTGTTTGATGCGATTGCGATTATATTTGTTGGGAAATTTTGGTTTGGTGTTCCATTGCGCGGGAGTATTTTTTGGCTTTTTATTTCGGTTTTTGTTTTTCTTTTAACAACGCTTGGGCTTGGGATTTTTTCGTCTGTTATCTCAAGGACACAACAGCAGGCGTTGATGACCGCTTATTTTTT
>JBKBWH010000023.1:0-14146 GCA_046289115.1 Candidatus Kryptonium sp. | reverse complement strand
GTGCTAATTGTTAAAAACAATATGACAGTTTATGATATACCAGAAACCTTGCCTGTATTTCCTACACTTTCAGAAGCGATAAAATTATGTGCCTTTTCATTTATAAAGGATATTTCAAATCTTCCATGTTGTGTTTAAAAATCGTTATCATACATTTTGATAATGGGAATTAAGTCCAAATGGTTAAAAACCGTGAATAAGAAGGGGGTGGGCAAGATAGGATTAAGATACTTTTTAAGTTTTTCATTTCTTGCTAAACTTAAATAAGTTTGTGATAAAAAATAAGGTTGATAATGAACTTCACACTGATTGATTGGGTGATATTGTTTTCATATCTTGCTTTTTCTATTTTCATTGGTATAAAAGAGATAAATTTTGAGAAATGAATTCTGGAGCTATCTTTTGGATTGTTGTTTATTTCAACGGTTTTTATTTTTTGTGGTTGGTGGCATTATAACATTTATTGGTTTGATTGACTTGAAGTTTTTGACAAGAGGGCGGAAAATGCGGGGCGATAAAAGTGATAACTCAAAAAGTAGGTGCTTATAAAAACATTTGAAACTGTTTTAATCATATCTGTTGTTAATTATTAACGAGGGTTAAAATAAAAATGAGGTGTTTACATATGCAAAGCGAAATCAAATTTGACCGCAGAAATTTCATACGCATCATCACAGCAATTTCGCTCCTTCCGCTTTTTAAGGCTTGTAAATTAGATAATTTAATTAAGCCTGAGCCTTCGCCCGAGAAGCCGAAGGTTGATCTAATGCTTGAGGGAAGTGATGAGGAGATTGCATGGAAGATAAAGAATCAATATGAAAACATTAAATCGATCTATGAACAACAGGGCAAGGAATTTAAAATTGGTTTTGAATACGGAAATGGGTACGGAGTTTTAAGGTTATCTTTTGTTAAGGACGATTTGGCAAGTTATCCGCACTTGAGGATCGTAAACGATTTAACAGGGGATAGGGTAAATATCTTGTGGGGAATGGATGGAATTTATCCGTCAATTAAGTTTGTTGATGACTCAGGTAAAACGATAGTTAAAAATGGTTACACGCTTGAGTTTCCGCTAAAGCTTACTGAGTCGGGGAGAAGGGTAGACTCGGTAAATTCAGCTCGCGATTGGCTTATGATTGGGATAAAAGTTTTTGCAGTAGCATTTGCGATTTGGCTTGGGTTGTCAATAAGTAAGTTTATAATTTCAGCAATTGCATTTGTCGCTTTCAACGCGATGGTCATTGGTCTTGTTATGGTCGGTTTAAGCATCATAATTCCACTTGTTAAATGGATACTCGATGTAACAGGTATAACTCTTGATGATGTGATTTCTTTGTTTAAGGAGGCATTTGAGATGTTTGTTTCAATGCTTCGTTCAATAGCTGAGTACTTAAAAAGTTATTTTGGTAGATAAGCGCTAAGATACGCCAATTGCTTTTAAAGCAACTTAAACATGTGCTAATGGTTATGCTTTATTGTCTATCTTACCAATTTTGTCTTCGGGGTTGTTTTTAAATGGGTTGTGGTGTGTTTTCAGTTTTAGTATGGGGCGAAATTTTTGTTTTTATGTGAAAAAATTTTAAAATTATAGTGAAGTGAAAACACAAACTCGGGGATGGTTATGCAGAAGTTTCAAAATCTCGCCGAACTATTTGAATTTGGGGTAAAAACCTACCAAAATCCTAAGCTTTTAAACTACAAGTCCCCTGAGGGGATATGGAAATCAATTTCAGCTGACGAGGCGTTAAGCCGTGTTAAAAACATTGCACTTGGGCTTTATCAAATTGGGATTAGGCATGGTGATAAAGTTGCGCTTTTGTCCGAAAGCCGTCCGGAGTGGACGCTGACAGACCTCGGGATTATTTCGCTCGGTGCGATTGATGTTCCAATTTACACAACTCAAGCCTTGCCTCAAGTTGAGTTTATCCTTAAAAATTCGGAGTCAAAACTAATTTTTATTTCAACTAGACAACTTTACGAGCGGGTCTTACCAGTGCTTCAAAATGTCGGTTTGGCGGATAAGGTAATCACATTTGAAAAAGTTTCTAACGATATTATGACACTTGAGCAGCTTGAGGAAAAAGGAGAAAAGGTTAACAAAGAAAATCCAGAACTTTATGATCAACTTAAATCAAAGGTAAATCCTGATGACCTTGCGACGATAATTTACACATCTGGGACAACTGGGGATCCAAAAGGAGTTATGCTTACGCATTCAAATCTTGTTTCAAACGCCGTTACTTGTGCTTCACTTTTTACATGGAACGCAACTAAGGAGGTTGCTTTAACTTATCTTCCACTCTCACATATTTTTGAGCGTATGATAATTTATCTTTACCTTTACATTGGCATTCAAATATGGTATGCTGAGTCGATAGATAAGCTTGCGGATAATTTACTTGAGGTTAGACCAACTGTTATGACGACTGTGCCGAGATTTCTTGAGAAGGCTGAGGAGAGGATGTTGGCTCAAGTTCAAAAGATGTCACCGTTGAAGCGAAAGCTTTTCAACTGGGCGATGAACATAGCAAGGCAGTATGATCCGGAGAAAGAATTCCCAATCTCTTACAGAATTAAGCACAAAATTGCTGATATACTTGTTTATAAAAAGTTGAGGCAGAGATTTGGCGGAAGGTTTAGATTTATAGTTTCGGGTGGAGCTGCACTAAGACCAGACCTTGCGAGAATCTTCACAGCTGCTGGAATCCCAGTTTTACAAGGTTACGGTTTAACCGAAACATCGCCGGTTATATCAGTTAATCGCCTTGAGAGAAATAGGATCGGTTCAGTTGGGCCAGTGATACCGGGTGTTGCAGTTAAGATTGCCGAAGATGGAGAAATTCTCGTTGACGGACCAAATGTTATGAAAGGATATTATAAAAATGAAGCAGAAACTATTAAATCTTTTGAGGGCTCCTGGTTTAAAACAGGAGATATTGGTTATCTTGATAAAGATGGGTTTTTGTTCATTACAGATAGAAAGAAAGATTTGATAAAGACAAGCGGGGGGAAGTTTATCGCACCTCAAGTGATTGAAAACCTTCTCTCAGCAAATGTTTATGTTGATAAGGCAGTTATTATGGGTGAGGGTAGGAAGTTTGCTTCGGCTTTGATATTTCCGAATTTTGAGGCGTTAAAGCAGTTTGCCCAAGAAAATAACATCGCATACTCAAATAACACGGAACTTGTCAACCATCCGAAAGTTCAAGAGCTTTACCAGAAAATTATTGATGATGTAAACCAGCATCTTGCTCAATGGGAGACGATAAAGAAATTTGCTGTAATTGATGGTGTCTTAACAATAGATGAGGATTATCTTACGCCGACTTTGAAAGTTAAAAGAAGAAATGTTGAGGCAAGATATCGTGATTTGATCGAATCGTTTTACAAAGAGTAAAAATTTAAGCACATAAAATAAAGGCAAACAAAAAGGCGAACAAAAATGAAACCTATTAAAAAGGTTGCAGTCCTAGGGGCAGGGGTGATGGGGGCGCAAATAGCAGCGCACCTGGCAAATGCTGGAATCCCATCCTATCTACTTGACATCGTTCCAAAAGAATTAACAGAAGAAGAAAAAAAGAAAGGATTAACACTCCAAGACTCCGAAGTGAGAAACAGAATTGTCCGCGAAGGGCTTGAAAAAGCCAAGAAATTAAAACCAAATGCTTTCTTCATACCGGAACTTGAAAAACTTATAACGATTGGAAATTTTGAGGATAATCTTAATTGGCTTTCCGAGGTTGATTGGATAATTGAGGCTGTGGTAGAGCGACTCGATATCAAAAGAGAACTCTTTAAAAAGGTTGAACTTGTCAGAAAGCCCGGTACAATCGTTAGTTCAAACACATCTGGAATCAGAATAAGTGAGATCGCCGAAGGTTTAAGCGATGATTTCAGAAAGCATTTTCTTGGGACACACTTTTTCAATCCGCCAAGGTATATGAAGCTTCTTGAAATAATACCGACGCCTGAAACATCAAAAGAGGTCATTGAAACCATAGCTGAATTTGGGGAAAAGGTTCTTGGTAAAGGGATTGTATATTGCAAAGATACTCCTAATTTCATAGCTAACCGAATTGGGGTGTTCGCTGTCATGTATGTTTTACATTACATGCTTCAAAATGGCTATACAATTGAAGAAGTTGATGAGTTAACAGGACCGGTGAGCGGGAAACCAAAGAGCGCAACTTTTAGAACCCTTGATATCGTTGGGCTTGATACACTTGTTCATGTTGCAAATAATCTTTACAATGCTGTCCCACATGATGAAATGCGTGAGTATTTCAAGGTGCCTGATGTGATTCAGAAGATGCTTGAAAACAAATGGCTTGGTGAAAAAACTGGACAGGGATTTTATAAGAGAGTGAAAAAAGATGGGGAGAGCGAAATACTTGTCCTTGATTTTTCATCTATGGATTATAGGGAAAGGCAAAAGGTTAGGCTCGGTTCTCTTGAAATGGCAAAGGCGACGGAGGAGTTGAAAGATAAGATTCAAATCTTGATGAACGCAAAGGACAAAGCTGGTGAATTTTTCTGGAAGACAACAGGTGCGGTTTTAGCTTACGCATCGAATAGAATTCCCGAGATAAGTGATACGATAATTGACATTGACAATGCTATGAAGTGGGGCTTCAATTGGGAGTTGGGTCCATTTGAGATGTGGGATTTAATTGGTGTTGAAAATTCAATTGAAAAAATTGAAAAGGAAGGATTCAGGGTTGCCGATTGGGTCAAAGATATGGTCAAGTCAGGGAAGAAAAAATTTTATGAAAAGAGAGATGGGAAAGTTTACTTTTATGATGTCGTCGGATTAAAAGATTATGTTGAGTTGAAAACAAAGCCAGAGGTAATTAACCTTGCTCTTTTGAAAGATGACAAATCAAAGATTGTTAAGCAAAACGCTGGCGCAAGTTTAATTGACCTTGGTGATGGTGTCATTTGTCTTGAATTTCATACAAAGATGAACGCAATCGGAGAGGATATTCTTGTAATGGCAAACTATGCTCTTGATGAGCTTGAGAAAAACTATGAGGCGCTTGTAATTGGCAACCAAGGTCAGCATTTTTCAGCCGGGGCAAATCTTATGATGATACTTATGCTTGCTCAAGATGGTGAATGGGATGAAATCGACAGGGCGGTGCGAATGTTCCAGAAGATGAATATGAGGATAAAGTATTCGCCTAAACCTGTTGTTGTTGCGCCACATGGAATGACGCTTGGAGGAGGATGTGAAATTGTTTTACATGCCCCAAAGGTTAGGGCTTATGCAGAGAGCTATATCGGATTGGTTGAAATTGGTGCAGGTGTCATTCCAGCTGGAGGTGGAACCAAAGAAATGCTTTTGAGGGCAATTCAGAGAGCGCCGAAGCGAGATGATGTTGATTTGACCCCATTTATACGCGAAGCGTTTGAGACAATTGCCTTTGCGAAGGTTTCAACAAGTGCGCTTGAAGCTAAAAAACTTGGTTACCTTCGGGAATATGACACGATTTCTATGAATAAAGATTACTTGATTTACGATGCTAAAAAAGTTGCTCTTTCAATGGTTGAAGAAGGTTATAAACCACCACTCCCGGCTGAGATCGTAGCGCTTGGTAAACAACTTTATGCGAATTTCCTTGTTGGTATTTATTTGATGCGCGAGGCAAATTATATAACTGAGTATGAGGCTCATATTGGGAAAAAGTTGGCGTATATAATGTCAGGTGGTGATTTTACATCGCCTCAAATTGTAAGCGAACAACATATACTTGATCTTGAGAGAGAAGCTTTTTTGAGTTTGTGTGGTGAAAAGAAGACCCAAGAGCGAATGCAATACATATTGAAATACGGAAAACCGTTGAGGAATTAACCTAATAAAATTCAAAAACATAAAAAGGTTTGTAAAATGCAAGACGCAGTAATAGTAACAGCCTTAAGAACAGCGGTCGGCAGAGCAAAAAAAGGCACCTTAAAAGACTTTCGACCTGATGAAATGCTTGCTGCGGTGATTTCTGAAGCTGTTAGAAGAACTCCAAATTTAAAACCAGACGAGATTGACGATGTTATAATTGGTTGCGCATTTCCGGAGGGTGAACAAGGATTAAATGTTGCAAGAATTGCGAGTTTAAGAGCTGGACTTCCGGTTAGTGTTCCAGCTATGACGATCAACCGATTCTGTTCCTCTGGGCTTCAATCGATAGCTTTTGCAGCGGAGAGAATTAAACTTGGCTACGCTGATGTCATAATTGCTGGTGGAGTTGAATCGATGAGCTTAGTCCCAATGACGGGGAATAAGTTTTCAGCAAACCCATATCTTGCCGAGAATTATCCGGAGGTTTACATTAGTATGGGATTGACAGCTGAAAGAGTTGCGGAAAAATATCAAATCACACGTGAAATGCAAGACGAATTTGCGTTGAAAAGCCATCAGAAAGCGTTGAGAGCAATTCAAGAGGGAAAATTTAAAGATGAAATCGTTCCGCTCAAAGTTGTGAACAAGTATATTAATGGGAAGGGGGAGAAGATCGTTGAGGAAAAAATTTTTGATACAGATGAAGGACCTCGACCAGATACTTCGCTTGAGAAACTTGCTCAGCTAAAGCCAGCATTTAAAGAAGGTGGAACGGTTACGGCTGGGAATTCATCTCAAATGAGCGACGGTGCAGCTGTAGTGGTTGTTATGTCTGATAAAAAAGCCAATGAGCTCGGATTGAAACCGATTGCAAGATTTGTCTCTTATGCTGTTGCCGGTGTGGCACCTGAGATAATGGGCATTGGACCTGTCGAGGCAATACCAAAGGCATTGAAATTGGCTGGGCTTAAACTTGATGATATTGGCTTAATTGAGCTCAACGAAGCATTTGCAGCGCAATCACTTGCTGTTATAAGGCTTGCTGGACTGAACGAAAAAATTGTAAATGTCAATGGTGGTGCAATAGCTTTAGGGCATCCGCTTGGCTGCACTGGGACAAAGTTAACAGTGACGATTTTAAATGAAATGCGAAGGAGAAATGTAAAATATGGAATGGTGACGATGTGCGTTGGAGGTGGAATGGGAGCTGCAGGAATTTTTGAATTGATTTAAAAAATTAAAGCCCCGACTTAGAAGTCGGGGCTTTTTAATTTCACTGCTTAGAGATATAATCAAGATAAATTAAAATAAGCGAAGCCCCGGCAAGCGAGAGATTTTTCAAAAAGTGAACCATCTGATTCGCAGAAAGCCCAGGATCTTGAATTCCCCAAAATTTGTGCATTATGAATGCCGCCGGGACAAGAAAAAGAAATAACAAAACAGCTCCGAGGGTTAGGTAAAAGTTAAACAAGACGCTCAACCCACCAAGTATAATCATAAGCCCAGTCAGTGGAACAAATAACTCTGGCGCAGGAGCCTTCATCATTTGAGCATATTGGATCATATCTTTGCGATTTCTGAAGTGCCCAAAACCAGACATTATAAAAAGAGCCGAAAACAAAATTCTACCAACTAACCAAATTATTTCCATTTTAATCCTCCTGTTTTTATTTAAGAAATTTCCTTTTTTAAAATCCCTAATTCAACAGAGATTGAACCCGGACCAAAGGCAAGTATTGCCAGCGCGCACGCGAAGAGCGCAAGATCAAGCTCAGCTCCGACGCCTGGCTTATCCATCGGCGCTATGAGTCCAACCTTAACTTTAACAAGCAATGTTGCAACAATCATATTAATTGCAAGCAGAAGCGCAGCCCATCTTGAGAAAATTCCAAGTATTAGTGCAATCCCTCCGAAAAATTCAGCGATGGTTACTATCACAGCAAACAATCCGGGAAGAGGCACACCAAGCTGTGATAGAAAATTTGAAAAGCCTGGAATTCCAAAGACGAAAAGTTTTGGATAACCATGCGCTATAAAGATAACGCCGAGAATCACCCGTATTATAACAAGGGATATATCCGTGAAAGTCTTGTTTGATAATTTTGTCAACATGGCTTATCTCCTAAATTTGTTTTTAAATGTTAACTGTTTTTCTTTGCAAGCAGCCAGTTTTATGGCTTTAGCAAAACGGTGTGTTGGAACTGTCAACTTATAAATTTTTCAAGATATTTTGAGAACTCAATAATTGTTTCCTTATTAATTTTGAAATAGTGATACTGTCCTTCCCTTCTTACGCTTATAAGTCCACTTTCTTGTAAAATTTTCAAATGATGTGAAATTGTCGGCTGTCTCAATCCAATTTTTTCCGTAATTTCTTTGCAACTTATTTCCTCCGATTTAGCAATTAATTCAAAGATTTTGCACCTTGTTTCATCTGCAAGTGCCTTTGCAATTTTTGGAATTTTTGTTTTCATCATGTGCTTAAAGTTTTTGATTTAGAGGTATAGAAATATAGACAAATGTCTATATAAATATAATCAAGGGGATTTCAATTGTCAAGTTTAGCGATCCTTTTCTCAGGGCTATTTCACGGGTCTTTGTTGTTATTTGGTTTTAATTCTTGGTTGGGCTAATTTTATTTTTAGGTTTAAAACCAACATTGTTCTGTTTATGTCTTCAGCGGTTGTTATATGCCATTATCATGAGGTCGCACTAAAGCAAAGGAATAGAGAGATTTTTGAGAAGAAGTTGAGGACGAACATTGCTTTTATGCTTTCGGATATCGTCAAGCAAAATATGGTAATGCGGGGTTATGGAAGGTTGAAAATTGTTTTGCCGTTCAATTATAAAGATTCGGAGAAAATTGAGATTGTCAAGACAAGGTTAAGCAATGTTTTTGGATTGACAAACTTTGGGATTGGCGTTGCCACATCGCTTGATTTGGATAAAATTTGCGAGGCGAGTTTGAAAGTTTTGCAGGGTAAGGAGTTTAAAACCTTCAGCGTGAAGACAAAAAGACAGAATAAAAAATTTCCTTTGAATTCTATCCAGGTAAATCATGAGGTCGGCGCCTTTATCTTTGAAAGATTTAAAAAAGAAGGGCGAGAAATTCAAGTTGATCTTAAAAATCCTGATGTTACAGTACATATTGAAATCGTTGACAAAGAAGCCTATGTTTACGCCGATAGATTTAAGGGTCCGGGTGGGTTGCCAGTTGGTTCAAGTGGTAAAGTTGTTTCTTTGTTGTCCGCTGGGTTTGATTCGCCAATAGCATCTTATATGGTGATGAAGCGAGGGGCAAGAGTTATATTTGTTCATTATCATAGCTATCCGTATACTTCCTACGATTCGATTGAACAGGTTAGGCAAATTGTTAAGATTTTAAGCAAGTATCAATTTTATTCAAGGCTTTACATAGTTCCAATAGCGGAGGCTCAAAGGATAATAGTTCTAAATGCCCCTGTCGGGTTAAGGACGATTTTATATCGCAGGTTAATGATTAAAATCGCTGAAGTTATAGCAGAAAGAGAAAAAGCGGAAGCGCTTGTCACGGGCGAAAGCTTAGGGCAAGTTGCTTCTCAAACATTGAGAAATATAAGAGTTATAAATCAAATTGCAAGCTTGCCAATACTTAGACCATTGATTGGGGTTGATAAAGAAGAGATAATTCAAAGGGCAAGAGAGATTGGGACTTACGAGATCTCAAGTCAGCCGTACGATGATTGTTGCAGCTTTTTAACGGGGAGACATCCAGAGACATGGGCGAGTTTTGAGGAGATATTTGAAGTTGAGAAGAAATTTGCCTGGAATGAGCTTGTTGAGATGTCGCTTGCAAAAGCCGAGGTTGAGAACATATACGCAGATTTTCTCGATAAAAACATAGTCGAAAAAATTGAAGATTGAAAAGTGTTAAGAATTTTATCACTTTTTTTAATTCTCGTGCAATTTCTTTATGCTCAGGGCTTTAGATTAAAACGTCCTGTGCCAGACTATATCCAAATCAATGGTTCATATCTTTATGGTGAACCAAATATTCGTGACCCTCAAAACAGAGCCCACACCGGTGTTGATATTCTTGTAAGGTATGATACTGTTTATTCGGCTTGTGATGGAACAATTTACTTTGTTGCATATAACCCGTATGATACAGTTGGTGGCTATGAACCCAATGGAGCTGGAAACTATATTTTTATTAAAGGACAATGGGACGGAAAGGATTTATACTTACTTTACGGGCATCTTTCAAAACCATTGAAAAATCAAGGCGACAGTGTCAAAGCTGGTGAACCTGTTGCAATTTCGGGGAATACCGGATATTCAACGGGACCACATCTACATTTTGAAATTCGGCTTGGGACACCAAGATATGACGCCTACAGGACAAGGCGAAATCCAGAACTTTGGTTTGCAATGAGCGGAACGGGTGCTATTTATGGTAGAATCCCCAACGCTCCTAATTCAACTCGAGTTGATATAAGCCCAGATCCAAAACCAAGACCACCGTATACAACTTTTAGTTATGCCTTGACTTATAATTTTAACGATCTTTACATTGGAAGCGATGATATTTATCAGGAAAATTATGCAATAGGTGAAGTTAAACCTGGGACATATACGATAACAGCGTTAAATGGACTTTATAGACGAACTGTAACTGTAAGAGCTGGCGAGGTCGTAAACTCAGATTTATCGGTTCAAGTTGTTGACGAGGAGATTAAACTTGATAGATTTGAACTTTATCAAAACTATCCCAATCCGTTTAACACTTCAACAGTAATAAGATATTATCTTCCTGAGCCAAGGCGAGTTGTTCTTAAAGTTTATGATTTGCTTGGAAGGGAAGTCAAGACACTTGTAGATGGAGAGAAAGGTTCGGGTTTGCATTACGCAGTTTTTAATGCTGATAACTTTGCAAGCGGGGTTTATGTTTATACAATTTTTGCAGGGGATTATGTCGCTTCAAAATTTATGGTTCTTGTAAAATAAAATTTGGAGGGTAAAGTGAAAAAAATTGGTTTTATTGGGCTTGGGATAATGGGGGAAGCGATGGCAAAGAGACTTTTGCAAAATGGTTATGAGTTAGTGGTCTATAACAGAACGAGCGAGAAAATTTCAAGGCTTGGTGCTTCCAATGTAATTCCAGCTTCATCGCCAGCTGAGGTTGCAAAAGATTGTGAAATTATAGTTTCAATGCTTGCTGATTCAAAATCTGTTGAGGAAGTTGTATATGGCAAGGAAGGAATTTTCGAGGGCATAAAGCCTGGATTTATTCATGTTGATATGAGCACGATTTCACCAACAACTACAAGAAAACTTTATAGCGATTACAAAGCTCGCGATGCTTACTTTATTCATGCGCCCGTGCTTGGTAGTAAATCGCAAGCTGCGGATGGGACTTTGTTAATCTTCGCGGGTGGGGATAAAGCAGTGATAGAAAAATGTAAAGAGATTTTTAATGTCCTTGGAAGAAAAATTTGGGAATTTGATTCGGTTGAAAAAGCAACGATGTTAAAGTTAGCAATGAATTCAATGATTGCTATGATGATCGTTGCTCTAAGCCAAGCCTTTGTCATTGCTGATAAATCTGGGGTTTCAAAAGAAACAGTCTTGGAGATCCTTGAAAATTCCGCCCTTAACTCAACGATGTATCAAAATAAGGGAAGGACGATAATAAATGGAAACTTTGAGCCAAACTTTTATGTCAAACATATATTGAAAGATGTAAATCTTATCCTTGAGTCAGCTATGGACTTAAAAATTCCTCTGCCGGTCATTTCAGTTATTCGTGAGCTTTATGTTCGGGCGCTTTCCGAGGGATATGAGAATGAAGATTATTCGGCCGTTTTTAAAGTTATCGCTGAGCTTGCCGGAGTAAAAATTTAAATCTTTGGTTTATGAAACTTAGAATTTTAACTTTGTTTGCTTTCATTTTTTCATCTTGTGCAACATTGAGGCCACCTTTTGAATATCAGCCCAAAGTTGTGATTGCTTGGGTTGTTAAAGCTGATGCGACTAGTTTTTTATCCTTACAAAGAAATTCCGCTTTAATTTCAATTGCTTCCCCAACATGGTTCAGCATTGATGGCGCTGGAAATATAATTTCAAATGTGGATTCAAATCTTTTGAATTTTGCAATTCAGAACGACATACCGTTGATGCCTCTCGTGGTGAATCAAGGATTTCGCGTTGATGTTGCTGAATCTTTGCTTTCTGAACCAAGTGTTAGGGAAAGAATTGCAGATTCAATTTTGAAACTTGTTCTTGACGGGAATTATATTGGGATCAACCTTGACTTTGAAGGTCCATTTGTAAATGTTCGGGAGGGTTATACAAAGTTCGTTGAGCTTGTTTGTGCAAAACTTCACAATTATGGAAAAATTGTAAGTATTGATGTCGTCTCAAAAACGGAAGAGAAATTCACAGGTTGGGCTGGGGTTTATGATTATGCTGAGATTGGGGAAGTTATGGATTATTTTGTGATAATGGGATATGATTATTCTGGACGGCTTGATCCGCCTGGACCAGTTGCGCCAAAGTGGTGGGTTGAGGAAACGATAAAATTTGCCATTTCAAATGGTGTAAAACCTAAAAAGATAATTCTTGGAATTCCATTTTATGGGAGATGGTGGAAAGGAAACGAACAAGGTAGAGGGATTTATCATCCGGAGCTTAATGAAGTGATCGCAAGATATAATCTTAAGAAAAAATGGGATGGTAAAGCAAAAACTCCGTATTTTAAATTCAAAGATGAAAACGGCGTTGAAAATGTAATTTATTTTGAGGATGAGAAAAGCTTATCCGAAAAATTAGATCTCGTGATTAAATATAATCTTGCGGGAATTGCCATATGGCGACTTGATGGTGAGCCAGATGAATTTTGGAAAGTTATCGAAGTTAAACTTAAACCAAAAGGGTTTTTGTCAAATTAAAAATGGAGGAGGGCTATGAGAAAAAAATTGTTTGTTTCAATTCAGTTTATTTTGACTTTGTTCGTTATCGGTTTTGTCCTTTCACAGGAGAGATGGACGCCTGATGTTATGATAAAGTTCAAGAGGGTTGGCACAACCGCTATTTCACCTGATGGAAAACTTGTTGCTTATACTGTTTCGGTTCCATTAATGGAAGGGGAGAAGTCCGAATATCTAACGCATATTTGGGTTGTTTCATCGGATGGAAAAATGAATTATCAATTTACATTTGGTGAGAAATCGTGCACAAATCCATCTTTTTCTCCAGATGGTAAATATCTTGCGTTTACATCCGCAAGGGGCAAGGATGGGAAAAATCAGATATGGATTTTAAGATTGACGGGTGGAGAGGCTGAGCAAGTGACAAATGTTAAGTCGGGAGTTATCTCTTACAAGTGGTCACCTGATTCAAAAATGATTGCTTTTACCAGTGCTGATCCCGAAACGGAGGAAGAGATAAAAGCGAAGAAGGAAAAACTTGATATGGTTGTGGTTGATAAAGACTTCAAATATGCTCATCTTTATGTTGTTAAACTTGAGAAAGATAAAAAGGGTGAATATCCTGTTAAACGTTTGACCTCTGGTGAATTTCATATTACTTCGTTTGATTGGTCTCCAGATGGTAAGTTTATTGTATTTTCACATCAGGTAAATCCAACAGCTGATGTTTGGACAACATCTGATATTTCAATCGTTCCATCGGATAGTGGTGAAGTGAAACTATTGGTTAAGTTGAGGGGCTCCGATACGAATCCAGTATTTTCTCCGGATGGAAAGTTTATCGCTTTTGAATCTGACGGTGGCATGATAAAATGGGCTGGGTTAAGGTATGTTTATATTGTTCCATCAACTGGTGGAGAACCTAAAAGATTAGCGCCTACCCCAGATGAAAATTGCAGGATAATTGCTTGGTCAAGAGATGGAAAGCAGATATATGTAAGTGAAACCTACCGAACATCGTCTGTGGTTTATGCTCTTCCCGTTGATGGTGGTAAACCTCGCCTTCTGACCCCAGCAAATGGTAATTATAGCGGTGTTTCGTTTAGCTTGGATGGAACTGCGATGGCGTTTATTTATCAAAACTCTGAAACATCACCCGATGTTTATATAACGAGTTTAAAAAAGTTTGAGCCAAAGAATTTAACAGATGTCAATTCTGATTTCCCGAAACTCCCGATGGGCAAAACTGAGATTTTGACATGGAAATCAAAAGATGGAAAATTTGAAATTGAAGGGTTGGTTACTTATCCTGTAAATTATGAAAAGGGAAGAAAATATCCTTTGGTGCTTTTAGTTCATGGTGGACCTGCTGGCGTTTTCACACAAAATTTCACAGCAGCTG
>JBKBWH010000239.1:0-2766 GCA_046289115.1 Candidatus Kryptonium sp. | reverse complement strand
TGTAAGTGTCATTACTCGACTTGAGGGAGATACAATTGGTCCTCCCGAGGCAAGCGAATAAGCGGTCGAACCAGTTGGGGTTGAGATGATAAGTCCATCCCCAGTGTATGTTATAAGATATTCGTCGTTTATATATGTTTCAATGTTAATAACTCTGGGTGAACCTGCTCTGTCGATGACAATATCGTTTAAGGCAAAGTATTTTTTGTTTTCACCTTTTACACCTGCTTCAAGCACCATTCGCTCTTCAATTCTGTAATTACCTTTGCAAACCTTTTTTATAAAGTCAAAGATTTCCTCGGGAGAGACCTCCGCAAGAAATCCGAGTTTTCCAAAGTTTACGCCAAGTATGGGGATCTCACGCTCCCCAACCAATCTGGCGGTTGATAAAATCGTCCCATCGCCACCGAATGAAACTATTACATCCGAATTTTCAAGCAATTCAGAAAGTGTTGCTTGTGATTCAATTTTTTTTGAGAATCTTTTTTCAATTTCATCTGCGATCTCTTTTTGAACTAAAAATTGAATTTTTTCACATTCAAGTTGATTTGTCAATTTAAAAACTATATCGTAAAGGGATTCTTTTGCGAGGTTGCCTATAATTCCGAATTTCATTAAAGGTAAGTTTTTATTTATGATTGGTTTTGAGTGCTCGTTTCTGTGGCTTTGCTCTTTCTTTCGTTTTCAACCTCAAAGAAATAATTTATCTTAAGTTGCGAAATTGAAAACTCAAGAAACCTTGCTTCATTTTCCGTTAAATTTCCTTTCGTTTTTTCCTTTAACATGTCGAGCAAGTCAATTGTGAATTTCGCTTCTTCAAGTTTTTTCTCAATTTTGCCAGTTGCTGGATTTGGGATTTTGCCAAGTTGTTCCCAACATTGCGTATAGAGTATAAAAACGAGTTGCTCGAACAAACTCATATCTTTCATGGCTTTTCAAAACTTATTTATGCTTTTTAGTATTTTAAGAAATGAAAAAGACAAAATCAAACAGATTTAATCCTTCGGCATATAGGCTAAAAATGTGATTGACTTTTTGAACTATTTGGTTTATATTAAAGGTAAAGTTTGGTCAAAAATTTAATATGGAGGTTTAAATTGGACCTGTTTGATAAGTGCTATGCGTTCAAGAAGCATGAGGAAGTAAAAGCAATGGGGCTTTATCCTTACTTTCAGCCCATCTACGAGAATTATGGACCTATCGTTAAGATGGATGGGCGAGAAATAGTCATGGCGGGATCAAATAACTACCTTGGTCTTACAACTGATCCTCGGGTTAAGGAAGCAGCAATTGAAGCAATTAAAAAATATGGGACTGGATGTTCGGGGTCAAGATATTTAAACGGTACTTTAGACATTCATGTTAAGCTTGAGGAACAACTTGCGGAGTTTGTTGGAAAAGAGGCAGCACTTTTATTTAGCACCGGATTTCAAACAAATCAGGGAGCTATTGTCCCACTAATTGGTAAGGATGATTATGTCATCTCTGACAAGGATAATCATGCGAGTATAGTTCAGGGGACACTTATTTCCAAAGGTTTGTGGGGGAGCGATGTTCTTGTAAGATACAGGCATAATGATATGGAGCATCTTGAAGAGGTGATTTCAAAATTACCTCTTGAAGCGGGTAAATTGATTGTAACCGATGGAGTTTTCAGCATGAGTGGAAACATTGTTAATTTACCTGAACTTGTTAGAATTGCGAGAACTTACAATGCAAGGATAATGCTTGATGATGCACATGGTCTTGGGGTTCTCGGTAAAGGTGGTCGTGGAACAGCAAACCATTTTGGGCTTGATGATCAAGTTGATATAATCATGGGAACATTTAGCAAAAGTTTTGCATCGCTTGGTGGATTTATAGCTGGTGAGAAACCAGTAATTGAGTACATCAAACATCATTCGCCTGCGTTAATTTTTAGCGCAAGTATGACGCCGGCGCAAGTTGCTTCAGTTTTAAAGGCACTTGAAATAATAAAGTCCGAGCCGGAGCGAATAGAGAAACTGCATTATAATGCCAACAAAGTTAGACAAGGTTTAAAGAACCTCGGTTTTAATGTCCTTGATGGACAAACGCCGATTGTTCCAGTTGTCATAGGTGATGATTTATTGACATTTAAATTCTGGCGTAGACTTTTTGATAGCGGAGTTTTTGTGAACGCTGTTATAAGCCCGGCGGTTCCACAGGGAATGCAATTATTAAGATTAAGTTTTATGGCAACCCATGAAGATAAGCACCTTGATGTAGTGCTTGAAAAATTTGAGAAAGTTGGCAAGGAGCTTGGGTTAATTGATTAAAAAATAAAAGGTGGAGCAAATGCGAATTGAAATTCGCCGGGCTTTATCCCGGGGTGAGATCTTAAGTTTTATTAAATTTCCTTATCATCTTTACAAAAACCATCCATATTGGGTCCCCCCGCTTTTGATTGAACAGAAAGACCTCGTCGATGTTAAGCGAAATCCATTTTACAAGCATAGTGAAGCTGAGTTTTATTTGGCTTATAAAAATGGTCAAGTTGTTGGGAGAATTGCAGCAATTTTAAATTACAATCATAATGAGTTTCATAATGAAAACATTGGATTTTTTGGTTTTTTTGATTGCGTGGATGATAAGGATGTGGCGTTTAAACTTTTTAAAACCGTTGAAAACTGGGCAAAACAGAAGGGACTTAATGAAATAAGGGGACCTGTTAATCCATCCACGAATGATTCATGTGGAATTTTAATTGATGGCTTTGATAAGCCACCGTGTATTATGATGCCGTAC